>CALMMO010000353.1 GCA_937868455.1 uncultured Marmoricola sp. | reverse complement strand
TGGTCAGTCGGTCTTGGGTCGAGGCGAACCGCGCGTCACTCACCAAGTCCGCGCGACCCAGCGCCTCGCACAGCGAGGGCCAGAACTTGTGTTCGGGATGGTTGGTGCCCATGATCGCGCCACCCTTGCACTCAAAGGTGGTGCGTAGCGGAGATTGAGCGCGCCGGTCCCAGGCCGTGCTGATGTCGCGACCAGCCAATGCGGTGGCTTGCAGGTTGCGGGCGGCCAGCCATGTGCCTGCGGCGTACAACGATGTGTGGCTGGCCGGACCCTGGCCATCGCGTTCACGCACGAAGAGCGAGGTGATGATCGCGAAGGCGGCGGTGATGGCGGTGAGTTGGTCGAGCACCAGCATCTGGAGTACGACGGGGTCGTCGCTGCCCAGATACATCAGCCCAGCCACGCCCTGCCCCATCGAGTCGAACCCGCCCTGATCGGCCATGGGACCGGTCGAGCCGAAGCCGCTGACTGCGTGATGAATCAGTCGAGGGTTGATGGCGCTGATGGTGGCTGGATCGAGTCCCAGTTTGGTGACAGTGGGACCGCGCAAGTTCGTCAAGAACACATCGGCCGTGGCGATGAGCCGTTCGAATGCTTCGCGACCCTCAGGATTAGTCAGGTCGAGGCAGACACTGCGTTTGTTGCGGTTGGAGAACTCATAGACCCCCGACCAGTTCTCAATGTGAGCCTCCGACGTGGACGCCATCGGCCCGAAGGCACCGAAATGCCGCTCGGGATCACCCTCGAAGGTCTCAACTTTGATCACATCAGCGCCCATGTCACCCAAGATTGCCCCGGCGCCGGGGCCGGCATGCCAAACGCCGACTTCAACGACTCGAATACCACTCAGTGGTCCCATGAGTTCGAGTATGCCGCTGCTGAGTCCGTGCATCCATCCGGCCTGACCATCGGAGGATCAGCCACATGGGTGAACCTGAATTGGCCAAGTGACCGATGTTGGCAGTTCACCCCCCGACCTAAGCTCACAGTCATGAACACCACGCCTCTTGACCGAATGACTGCCGCTGCTGCTTTGCTGCGCGAGGTCGAAGCCGACAACGCCCGCCTTGAGGACCTGTTGAGCCAGTGGGCCGCGATGGATCACAAGCGCGCGGAGTTGCAGGCCTACTACACCTCTGTGTGGGTCGATGACCGTGACCAGGTCGAAACTGACGACTCTGACATCCGGTACGCGATGGGCGAAGACCCGATCTTCGACGCGATCTCAGTTCGCGACGAGGCCGTGCGAAACCTCATCAAAGAACTCAGCCGCACCCTCGGCGAAGACTGATCCCGCCGAAGGGGTGCAGGCGCGTTGACTGTGGGATCCGGCTTAGGCCGGGTCCCACAGTCGGTGGTAGGCGTTGATGGCTGGCTGCCCACCGAGGTGGGTGTAAAGCACGTGGGAGTTTTTGCTGATTTCGCCAGACTTCACCAAGTCGATGAGGCCAGCTAGCGACTTACCTTCATAGACCGGGTCGGTGATCATGGCTTCAAGTTGCGCTCCCAGACGCATCGCTTCCATGGTCGACTCCACAGGCAGGCCGTAGAGCTCGCCGGCCCACCCTTCGAGCACAGTGATTTCGTCATCGCGCAGGTCGCGGCCTAGCTCGATGACTTCTGCCGTATGGCGCGCGATGCGATCCACTTGGTCACGGGTTTGGTCCAGCGTGGCGGAGGCGTCGATGCCCAACACGCGGCGGCGTACTCCGGTGATGTCTTCGAGAGCAGCAAAGCCGGCGATCATGCCAGCGTGCGATGACCCGGTCACTGTGCAGACGATGATCGTGTCGAAGGTGACGCCAAGGGCCTTCTCTTGCTCGGCCAGCTCAAAAGCCCAGTTAGCAAAGCCCACACCGCCCAAGGGGTGTTCGGAAGCGCCGGCGGGGATCGGGTAGGGCTTGCCCCCTGAGGCCTCGACTTCGGCTAGGGCTTCTTTCCATGAGTCGCGGATCCCGATATCAAAGCCGCTGGGGTCCAATCGGCTATCTGCCCCCATCATCCGCGACAGCAAGATGTTGCCAACTTTGTCGTTGGTCGGGTCGTCCCAGGGCACCCATTTCTCCTGCACCAAGCGGCACTTGAGCCCAAGATGCGCGGCCACGGCAGCGACCTGTCGGGTGTGGTTGGACTGGTAGCCGCCGATGCTCACCAACGTGTCGGCGCCACTGGCCAAGATGTCGGGAACGATGTACTCGAGTTTGCGCACCTTGTTGCCGCCAAAGGCCAACCCGCTATTGACGTCTTCGCGCTTCGCCCAGACCTGGGCGCCGCCGAGATGCTCGGTGAGGCGCTTGAGATGGTGCACCGGGCTAGGACCGAAAGTGAGCGGGTAGCGGGGGATTTCATGCAACTTCATGGCAATGCTCCTTAGGTCTTTACAGCGTGTCGAGCAGGGGTTGCAGGTTGTGCCAGGTCTGGTCACTCACGTCGGCAGCGGCGGAAGCGTCGCCGCGCTCGCACAACTCGATGAGTTGCGCGTGGAGATCGATCGAGCCCAGCCCTGCGTGCGAAGCAAAGCGAATTCGCTCGAGCCTGCGGATGGTGGGGGTGAACTGGTCGAGCACAGTGGCGACGGCCTTGTTCGCCGCGACCTCGACGAGCACGCCGTGCAGCGCGTCGTCGGCTTCGAGGGCAGCATCCACGTCGGCTGACTCGATTGCTGCCTGAAAGCGTTGATTGGCTTGGCGCATTGATCGCACGTCGGCGGCGGTGAGTCGATTAACAGCCGTGAGTACGGCGAGGCGATGCATCGCACTCACCACAGCCTGGGCATCGCGCACTGCGTCGTGATCAATGTCTGCGATGCGGGTCGAGCGGCCTGGCGTGGCCTCAACAAGTCCAGCATCGGCGAGTTTGAGCAGCGCCTCGCGCACGGGAGTTCGGGAGACGCCTAGCCACTGCGCTAACTCCTGGTCCCGCACAGCCTCACCGGGCGCCAGAGTGCCATCGACGATCGCGGTGCGCAGTCGTTTGTGCACCCCTTCGCGAAGGAGTGCGGGCCGGCGTGAATCTCGGGCGGCGGGTACTGGCACGTGCAATATATTGCATACCGCAGCGGTGGAGCGTCAAGGTTTGTCGCACTCAACTGCCAAGACCCCGAGGCCTCGCGCCAGCACCGCGGCCGAGACTGCCCAGAGAGTCCCAGCTCAATAGGGTCCAAGAATGGGCCCGATCCCTCGCGGATGCCGGTGAGTATCTGTACGCTCCTCGAAACCTTGCCCCCTTGGCACGCGTCTGGGCCTTGCGCCCAAACAACGCCACCTAGCGACAGGATTCAGATGTCGGCTGAGAACCCCCACCTCCGGAGAACCTTGGGCACGATGGCCATCGTCGGCCTCGGCCTTGGTTATATGACCCCGACCGTCATCTTCGACACGTTCGGCATTGTCTCCGAAGAGACGAACTTCGTGGTGCCGATGGCCTATCTCCTGGCCATGGTCGCGATGGGTCTCACGGCCATTAGCTACGGCCGGATGGTGCGCCTGTACCCTTCGGCCGGCTCGGCTTACACCTACGCCTCGGAGGAAATCCACCCCAATGTTGGGTTCGTGGTGGGCTGGTCCTCACTGCTTGATTACTTGCTGCTGCCGCTGGTGAACGCACTCATTCTGCGCAGCTACATGGAGGCGTTCTTCCCCAACGTGACCCCCGCGTTGTGGGTGCTCGTGGTGGTGTCGGCCGTGACGGCGATGGTGCTCTTCAGCATGAGCAACACCTCAAAGCTCAACGGCATTTTGGTGGCCTTCTCGATCGTGCTGATCGTCGTGTTCGTCGTACTCGCCTGGCAGGCGCTTGCAGAAGGCGCGGGCAACGGCACCGTGTTCTCTACCAAGCCTCTTTGGCACGACGGCACCACGCTCGGTCCAGTGATCACCGGCGCCACGATCGTGTGCTTCTCGTTCATCGGCTTCGACGCCATCTCGATGTACACCGAAGAGGCCAAGGACGAGTCAACTGTTCCCAAGGCCATCATGATCACACTGTTGATTGGTGGAGCGATCTTCTTCATTTCCGGTTGGTTCGCCCAGTCGGTCTTCCCGACGATGGAGGGCTTCTCATCTGAAGCGCTGGAAAACAGCGCGCTGCCTGAGATCGCCGAGAAGATCGGTGGACCAGTGTTCAAGGCCTTCCTGACTGCCGCGGCGTTTGCGGCCACCCTGGCCTCCGGTCTGGCTTCGCACGCTTCCGTCTCGCGCATGCTCTTCGTGATGGGCCGCAACGGCAAGGGTCCGATCTCGCGCACGTTCTCATTCGTGCACCCGCGTTGGCGTACGCCGGCCCTTTCGGTGATCTTCGTTGGTCTGGTCTCGCTGCTCGCGATCCCGCTAAACCTCGACTTCGTCGCCGCGTTGATCAACTTCGGTGCGCTGATGGCGTTTAGTGTCGTGAACCTCACGGTGATCCTCCACTACGCGATTCGTCGCAAGATGCTGCACACCCCCAAGGAGATTCTCATCAACCTGGTGCTGCCGGGTCTGGGTCTGATCGCAACGTTGATCTTGTGGGCCAACTTGTCACCAGAGTCATTTAGGTACGGCATGATCTGGTTCATCATTGGCATCGTCATCATGCTGGTGCTGACCCGGTTCTGGACTCGCCCCATGAAGATCCAAATGGAAGAGGAAGACATGCCCGCCATGGATGAGCTCTACGAGGCCATCCAGGAGCAAGAGGGCCACGGGGGCGCGACCCCAAAGCAGGACTGAACCAAAGAAAGCGGACGGGCGTAGGCAATACAGCCTGCGTCCGACCGCTTTCTCATGCACAACCCGCTTGCGATCCGGTTGCCTATCACGCAACAGGATGCGCGATAGGCAACTAGGCATTAGATTCCCAGAGGTGACCGACAACGGAGTTGGTCGTAGAGGAAGACGCCTACATTGCTAACTGATGGTGAGATCGCAGAAGCCGCCGAAATGCTACCGATTACTCAGGTGGCAGCCGACAAGTTGAACGTCCCTAGTGAGGCCCTGGTGCCCTACGGACATCACATGGCGAAGCTCGAGACTGGATACCTGCACAGCATCGAGGACAACGCTCAAGGCAAGTTGGTGCTAGTCACCGCGATCTCTCCGACTCCTGCAGGTGAAGGCAAGACGACCACCGTGGTGGGCCTTACCGACGGACTGCAGCACATCGGGGTCAAGGCCTGCGCTGCGCTGCGCGAGCCGAGCATGGGTCCCGTCTTTGGTATGAAGGGTGGTGCCGCCGGAGGCGGCTACGCCCAGGTCGTGCCGATGACTGATATCAACTTGCACTTCACTGGTGACTTCGCAGCGATCGCTGCAGCCAACAACCTGCTGGCTGCGCTCATTGATAACCACATCAATCACGGCAACGCCCTTGAGATCGACCCACGCACGATCACGTGGAAGCGCGTGCTTGACATGAACGACCGTGCTCTGCGCGACATTGTCATTGCCTTGGGTGGCACCGCCAACGGGTTCCCGCGCGAAGACGGTTTCGACATCGTGGTGGCTAGCGAATTGATGGCCATCTTCTGTCTGGCCACATCCTTGTCTGACCTCAAGGACCGCATCGGCCGCATCGTGGTTGCCCACAACCGGGCCAAGGAGCCGATCACCGCGGCCCAACTCGATGCCCAGGGTGCCTTGACGATCCTGCTGAAGAACGCACTTCAGCCGAACCTGGTGCAGACGCTGGAGCACTCACCTGCCTTCGTGCATGGTGGCCCCTTCGCCAACATCGCTCACGGGTGCAACTCCGTGCTTGCCACGCGGACTGCGCTGCGATTGGCCGACGTCGTTGTCACTGAGGCTGGCTTCGGTGCCGACCTAGGCGCGGAGAAGTTCTTTGACCTCAAATGCCGACTCTCTGGGCTGCGTCCCAGCGCCGTGGTCATCGTGACCACCTGCAAGGCGCTGAAGTTCCATGGCGGAGTTGCCGTGGCCGATGTGAAGAGCGAAAACCTCGAAGCCATTGAGAAGGGTGCCGCCAACCTGCGCAAGCACCTGCAGAACCTCCGCGACGTGTTCGGTGTGCCGGCCGTTGTCGCGATCAACCGTTGGCCGCACGACACTGACGCCGAAATCGCACTGGTCAAGCAACTGGCTGAGGCCGAGGGCGCCACGGCGTACGCCGCAACCCACGCGGCCGAAGGCGGCGCCGGTGCCGCCGAACTAGCCGCTGGTGTGATGGAGGTGCTGGCCAAGGACGCCGCTGACTTCCGGTTCGCCTACCCCGATGAGGGCGTCATCGCCGACAAGGCAACCGCAGTGGCCACCAAGATCTACGGCGCTGACAAGGTCACCTTCACTGCCAAAGCGCTCAAGCAGATCGCCCAAATCGAGAAGGATGGCTTTGGCCACCTGCCCATCTGTGTTGCCAAGACGCAGTACTCCTTCTCAACAGACCCCAAGGCAGTCGGTGCGCCGACTGGTCACACCCTCGACGTACGCGAAGTGCGCCTCTCAGCAGGTGCGGGCTTCGTTGTGCTCATCACCGGGGAAATCATGACCATGCCAGGTTTGCCCAAGGTGCCAGCCAGCGCAGGCATGGACATCGACGCAGCCGGGCGGATCACAGGGCTTTCGTAATCTGGTGCCAAGGGGCAGTACTGCGGCATTGCGTGCTGACCCTTGGGGCCCAATTTGCTCCTGCGGGCAGGCAGCGTTGCGTGCTTGCGACTGTGCGTCGTGACCTCTCCCGTGCCCGGCAATCGGCGCGGGCGAGGTTGTCTGCGGTTCTTCGGGATCGGGTGAGTCACGGCAGGCCACAACCACTGTGGCGCAAATACCTTGGTAGTCCCTTTGCTTAGCTGTTCCTAGCGAGCCGTAACCCGATCTCTGCGTTGGCGAAGCCACGAGAACAAAGGCCACGCAACCTCGGGGACGAACCTCTTGGCGCGTGAGTATTTCGGCCCCTCGGGTGGGTCCGTGAAGATTCGTAGGACCGGATGCCCATTGATGGACTGTTCCTCGATTTGCCAAGATTCTTGACCGCGCTGCCACTCACGAATAAGCATCGAGTAGCGGTCCACGCCACCGGTTGCGGTGTACAACTTGTGTGGAGAAATGGCGAAGGGGATCAACTCCCCGCGGCCCACAGCCTGCCATGCGGCGGCGGCAACGCCCGGAGTGTGTTCGTGGCGAATGTCGTCGAAAACGATGATGCCGGCTTTGGCCAGCAGTTGTTTGCTCGCAGCCAGATCTGCCTCAACATGTTCGAAGAGGTGCGAGGCGTCAATGTGAACAAACCGGTGGCTGCCTGAGCGAGCATGCTTGGCGATATCTTGGCTGAATCCCTGAATCACGTTCGGCAGTGCGTCGTGGAAGCGCAAGTAGTTCGCTTCAAATGCAGAGCGAGTCAGTCCAGAGTAAGAGTCCTGGTTTTCCACCTGATTGCTTGGATCTGCTGCTGGTGCACCAAAAAGATCGATGACCGTGAATGTCTCGTCATCGCGCACGTAGTCGCCGATCAAGATTGCGCTCTGGCCGTACCAGACACCGATCTCGGCGAGATCGCCGTGAGCTTCCGGGTCGCCAAGCAGCGCTCGGAAAAGGTGGCGATCGACATGCTCGAACGCGCCAACTATCGAATCCAACTCTGGATCAGAAACAAATGTTCGCACGTGAATCCTTCTGTTGCAGTTGTGCACTTAGCTGTGCGCGTCCGGGAATAGAGAGATTCTAGATCGCCTGAGCCAGTTCGGTGTCTTTTCGCAGTGAGGCTGCGCCCGAGCGCTCAAGGCTGCAAGGATCAAACATGCACAACAACTGCGATTCCAGCTAGCGATCGAGAGGGCTGAACTGTGGACCGAAGTAGAGCGCTGGCTTCTGTGGAGTGGTTGGCCACGGCCACGGGCACTCACTCAGTAGACGCTTGGGTGACGCTGGGATCTGGCTGGGGGCCGCTGACCTCGCCATGGCCGGCGCCGCAGTGGACGGTGGATCTTGGGGAGGTGCCTGGGTTCACCAAACCAGTTGCCGAAGGGCATCTGGGAAGCCTGTCCCTCTTCGCGCTCGAAGGGGTCGCAGTCCTGGTTAGTTCGGGACGCACGCACTTGTATGAAGGGCTAGGTGTTCGGCCCGTCGTACACGGCGTGCGAACGGCTGCCGCGCTGGGCGCATCGATGGTGGTGCTGACCAACGCGAACGGTTCGCTGCGCCCCGATTTCGAGATCGGTCAGCCGGTGATCATCCGAGACCACATCAATGCAACCGGTGTCTCGCCTATCGAGGGCGCGCACTTTGTTGACCTCACTGACGCCTGGTCGCCTCGACTGCGAGCGATCGCGCACACGCTCGACCCAACGCTTGCCGAAGGGGTGTATTGCCAACTGCGAGGTCCGCACTACAACACCGCAGCCGAAGCCGACTGGTTACGCCGCGTTGGCGGTGATCTCGTCGGGATGTCCACGATCCCCGAAGCGATCGCCGCCCGTGAGGCCGGCATGGAGGTGTTCGGGCTCTCAACCGTCACCGCCATTGAGGGCAGTTCGGAGGTGATTGACCCCAGCGAAGTCGTGGCCGCTGCTGAGCGGACTGCCTCTGGTCTCGGGGGTCTGATCGCTGACTTACTGGTGCGGGGAGCGGGGGAAAAGTCACAAGTAAACCTGTGACTTTGGCGCTTTGCGGGGAGGATCTCCTGGGTAAAGCGCAAAACTTCCGGGCAAAGCGCACCGGTTTTTACGGCGAACTGGGCGCCTGGCGGTGCACGATATGTCCATGACAACCAGCGCCTCGTTTGAAGAGACCCGTCGCCTCGGCGTCGAGAGCACCGGCATCGAAATCATCGAAGAGTCTGAGCGAACCGCATCGCCCAAAGATCTGTTCTGGCCATGGTTCGCCGCCAACGTCTCTGTCTTCGGGATGAGTTATGCCGCGTTCATTTTGTACTTCGGCATCTCCTTCTGGCAGGGACTCTTCGTCGCCATCGTTGGCATCGTGGTGTCGTTCGCACTGTGCGGGGTCATCGCGATCGCAGGTAAGCGGGCATCAGCCCCCACCATGGTGATTTCACGCGCTGCCTTCGGGGTGAGCGGTCAGAAGATTCCGGGGGTGATCTCGTGGCTGGTCAGCATCGGGTGGGAGACCTTCTTGTCGATCATGGCCGTGCTGGCCACGGCGACGATCTTTGATCGGCTCGGATGGGGTGCAGGTACGGCGACCAAGATCATCGCCGCAGTCGTGGTGGCTGCCATGATCGTGTCGGCCAGTGTCGCGGGCTATCACATCATCATGAAGATGCAGTCGTGGCTGACGTGGATCACGGGCATCGTGACGGTTGTCTACGTCGTACTCACGGCCTCAAGCATCGACTGGTCCAAAGTTTCATCGCTGCCAAGCGGATCGACCCAAGCGGTCATTGGCGCGCTCGTCATGGTGATGACTGGATTCGGGCTGGGCTGGATCAACATTGCTGCTGACTGGTCGCGCTACCAGCGACGCGACGCCAGCAACGGCGGCATCGTCTTTTGGAACACCTTCGGTGGGGCCTTAGCTCCAGTGCTGCTGGTGTGCTTCGGGCTGGCACTGGCCGGTTCGTCAACTGATGTCCTCGACGGTGTGGCTGCCGATCCGATTGGCACGCTGGCCTCACTTCTGCCGACCTGGTTCCTGGTGCCCTTCTTGATCGCTGCGATCTTGGCGTTGGTCAGTGGCGCAGTGCTGGGCATTTATTCATCGGGCCTGACCCTGCTCTCCCTAGGCCTCAAGATCGCCCGGCCCAAGGCGGCCTTCATCGACGGAGTGCTCTTGACTCTCGGCACGATCTACGTTGTGTTCTTCGCGAAGAACTTCATCAACCCGTTCCAAAGCTTCCTGATCACCCTTGGTGTGCCGCTGGCTTCGTGGGCAGGCATCATGATCGCCGACATCACGCTGCGCAAGCGTGACTATGACAACGAAGCGCTCTTTGACCCCAAGGGCAGGTACGGCGACTACGACTGGACCTCCATCGCCATCATGGCGGTCACCTCGGTGATCGGCTGGGGCCTTGTGATCAACAACTTCGCCGATGACGCTGCCTGGAACAACTGGCAAGGTTTCTTGCTTGGCCCGCTGGGTCTGGGGGGTCGCGAGGGTCCGTGGGCTTACGCAAACCTGGGGGTCTTCGCTGCTCTGGGGCTGTCGTTTGTGGCGACGTACTTCCTGCGACGCGGCACGGTCTCAAGACAAGAGTCCTGATTCCAGATCGCCTCGTTACTCTCCAGTAGTATTTAGCGCATGAAGCGCGAGATCTACAACGAAGACCACGAAGCGTTCCGGGCGAGCGTTAAAGAGTTCCTCGACCGCGAGGTCGTGCCGCACCTTGATGACTATGCGGCCAACCACGGGTTGAAGCGCGAGTTCTGGCTGGCTGCAGGGGCCCAGGGCTTCTTGGGGTTGGAGATCCCTGAGGAGTACGGCGGCATGGAGGCTGGCGACTACCGCTTCAACGCGGTGCTCACCGAAGAGTTGGCAAAAGTGAACATGTCGTTGCCCAGTTGCCTTGGCATTCACGCCGACATCGTGGCGCCGTACTTAGTGCACCTGACCACACCCGAGCAGCGCGAGAGATGGCTGCCGAAGTTCTGCTCAGGTGAGATGGTCACCGCCATTGGCATGACCGAGCCCGGCGGCGGAAGCGACCTGGCGAGCCTGAAGACCACCGCGGTTCGCGATGGCGACGACTGGATCATCAACGGGTCGAAGACTTTCATCACCAACGGTGGCAGCTGCGACATGGTTGTGGTCGCCGCCCGCACCAGCCCTGAGAAGCGCGCCAAAGGCATCTCGCTGTTCGGTGTGGACACCTCGCTGCCCGGCTTCTCTGTCGGCCGAGTGCTCGACAAGGTCGGTCAAGATGAGTCCGACACCGCCGAACTCGCCTTCGAAAATGTCAGGGTCAGCAATGACGACATGATCGGCGAACTCGACAACGGGTTCATTTCGATGATGCAGTTCCTGCCCCAAGAGCGGTTGGGTTCGGCGGTCACGAACCTCGCCCACGCGGCGCAGATTTTGACCGAGACGATTCAGTACGCCAAGGAGCGCAGTGCGTTTGGACAGCCCATTGGGAAGTTCCAACACAACCAGTTCCTGCTTGCTGACCTGGTGACCCGAGTTGAGGTCACTCAGGCGTACGTCGACCAATGCGTCATCGCCCACATGAAGGGTGAACTCACCCCGGTGGATGCAGCGAAGGCGAAGTGGTGGACCTCGCAGGTGCAAAACGACGTACTCGATCACTGCGTGCAGTTGCACGGTGGATATGGATACATGAACGAATACCGAGTTGCCCGAGCGTGGCGCGATGCCCGAGTGACGAAGATTTGGGCCGGATCGAACGAGATCATGAAGATGCTGATTGGGCGTGACCTGGGACTCTGATCCCCCACGATCGCCTGCTTCCACGGAAGCTCTGCTTTACCCGGATGTTTGGCGCTTTGCGGGGAGGATCTCCCCCGCAAGGCGCCAAAGTCACAGGTTTACTTGTGACTTTTGCACTGCTCTCGCCGTGACCACATCGTGACAACAGCACCTCACCCCAGGCACGGGGCGATATCGTCATAGGTGTTACCAGGAGGTTTGTCGTGTCCTATCTGTTGCGCGTTGAGTTGCCCGACGTACCCGGGTCACTGGGGCGTGTGGCGACCGCGATTGGTCACGCAGGCGGCAACATCGAAGCCATCGAGATTGTCGAGCACGGATTGGGTGACTCAGCGGTCGACGACGTGTTCGTGCGCGCCGAGCAGGGGGTCATGCCTGACGCGATTGTCAGTGCGTTGCATGGCCTCGATGGCGTGCAGGTGCTGTGGATTTCGAGGTACGCCGCTGGTGCGAACCTCACCCTTGATCTCGAAGCAGTCGAGGAGATGACACGCAACCCGGCTAACGCGACAAATCAGATGGTCGACCTCATTCCTGAGACATTCCGCGTCGACTGGGCCATGCGCTTACGCAGGGACGGTGAAGGTTTTGCGATCGTGCACCGCACGCCCGCAGCTCCTGAGGCGGTGCCGCAGGGCTTGTGTTGGCCCACCAATTTCACCGCCGGCACCAGGTTTGAGTTGCCTGATCCGTGGACGGACGTGATCTTGGCGGCGTGCCCCATCGAGCGCGACAACGGCAACGAAATGGTTGTGATCGCCCGGCGTGGTGGGCCGGAGATTTTGGACTCCGAACTGGCTCGTCTGGTGCACCTGTGTGGGTTGTCCACATCCATTTCCAAATCCTGACCTTTTCGTCCGTGCCGCCCACTAGCCTCCTTCACGGGAGGTGACCTTTGGCTCTGCACATTCATCGAGCAGCGCGCACCGATGCGCTAGCTGATCAACTTGCGACTCTGCTTGCCCAGCGCCCGACCGATCCGTTTGCGCGTGAGCTGGTTGTCGTCCCGGCCAAGGGCATCGAGCGTTGGTTGACTCAGCGTCTCTCGCATCGGCTCGGTGTTGGTGAGAGGGGCGGCGACGGGGTGTGCGCGGCGGTTGATTTCGTCCGTCCCTCGTCGTTGATCGCGCTGCTCAATGGCACACAGCGTGAGGATCCCTGGCGGCCCGATCGACTGGTCTGGGCCGTGCTCAGAGTGATTGACTCATCTCTAGATGAGCCCTGGTGCCGGCCGATTGCCACGCACCTGGGTCATTTCCACGTTGGGGTGGAAGCCGACGTACGTCGCAGTCGGCGATACGCCCTAGCCCGCCGATTGGCTGGCCTGTTTGCCAATTACGCCGAGCAGAGGCCTCTCCTTTTGGCTCAGTGGCAAGCCAGCCAGCAGACCGATGGTGCCGGCGGGCAACTGGCCGATGACTTGCTGTGGCAGCCCGAGTTGTGGCGTCGCGTGATCGATCAGGTCTCCGCGCCCGCGCCTCATGAGCGCCACACCCAAACCCTTGATGCGCTTCGAGAGGGTCCGCAGGCCAGCGTGCCTGAGCGTCTCTCTCTTTTTGGACACACCCGTTTAGCTCGCAGCGAGATCGAATTGCTTGACGCCCTGGGTGAGCACCATGACGTGCATCTGTGGCTGCCTGAGGTCTCTGCGGAGCTGACGGCAAGACTCGAGTCGGTCGTGGGTGCGGGTCCGGTGCGACGGGCCGATGACACATCGGTGCAGATTGTTCGTCATCCGCTCTTGGCCAGCCTCGGGCGAGACACACGAGAGCTCACCCGGAGCCTGGCTCACGTGGGCGAGCGCGCCCCGATCGACACCAGTCCCGTCGCGGCGGGTGCCCCCAGCCTCCTCTCGTGGCTCCAAACCGATCTGGCCGCTGATGTCACTCCAGATGCCCCGCAGCGGGTGCTGGCTGCCGACGACCACAGCGTGCAGATCCACGCGTGTCACGGGCAGGCTCGACAAGTTGAGGTGTTGCGCGAGGTCCTGGTGGGGTTATTGCAAGACGACCCCGCGCTTCAGCCTCGCGACATCGTCATCATGTGTCCTGACGTGGAGGCCTACGCGCCGTTGATCCAGGCCTCCTTTGGCCTGGGGGCCGATGCCGGACTCCCCAGCGTCGGGTCACATCCAGCCCACCGTTTGCGGGTGCGACTGGCCGATCGAGGCGTCGCCACCACCAACCCGCTGTTGGGTGTGGCGCGTCAACTCATGACCATCGCAAGTGGACGAGCCGGCGTGACTCAGATGCTCGATCTCATCAGCACTGAGCCCGTTCGCCGTCGTTTCGCACTTAATGAGAACGACCTGGAGCGCACGTCCGCATGGCTGCGAGATTCAGGCATCCGCTGGGGGTTCAGCGCCGAGCATCGCGCGCCTTATGGTCTGGAGTGGATCGGGCAAAACACATGGTTTGAGGGGATCAACCGGATTCTGCTCGGGGTCACGATGACCGAAGACGGGGCGCCCGCGGTCGGGCACCTGCTCCCACTCGACTCGGTGTCCTCTGGCGACATTGACTTGGCTGGCAAGTTGGCCGAGCTCGTCCAACGAGTGCAATCAGGTGTTGAGGCGATGCTTCATGCCGGCCCAGCGCCCGACTGGATGGCAGCGTTGAGGACCACGGTTGATTCGATCACCTCGGTCTCACTTCGCGATGCCTGGATGCAGGCGGAGTTTGATCGCGAACTCATGCACATCGCCGATGAGGGCACCGGGGCCGACGAGGTGCACATCAGTTTGGCCGACGTGCGTTCTTTGCTTGAGTTCCGCCTCGATGGCCGCCCAACTCGCTCCAATTTCCGCACGGGCACGCTGACGGTGTGCACGCTGACCCCCATGCGGTCGGTGCCGCACAAGGTGGTCTGCCTGCTCGGCCTCGATGACGGCACCTTCCCCAGGGTCAACACCGTTGATGGCGACGATGTGATGGCTCGGGCGCCCATGACCGGTGAGCGAGACCCGCGCAGCGAAGATCGCCAACTGTTGCTCGATGCGGTGATGTCAGCCCAGCAGCAGTTGATCATCACCTACTCAGGGGCCAGCGAGCACTCTGGTCAGCACCGGCCACCAGCAGTGCCTGTCGGCGAACTCATCGACGCGCTCGAGCGCACTGCCTCCGGCCCGGTGCGCACTCAGATCCTGGTGCATCACCCGCTGCAGCCCTTTAGCGAGCGCAACTACACCAGCGACCAGCCGGACAGTGTGCGACACGACCGACCGTTCTCCTTCGACGCGATCAGCCTGACCGGTGCGTTGGCCAGACGCCACCAGCAACCTGGTGCACCGCTGGATGCCGGTGTGTTGGACAAAGTGGCAGACGCCGAGGTCGGGCTCGAGGCGATCAAGGCTTGGTGGCGCAACCCGGCTCGGGCTTTCCTGCGTGCTCAAGACGTGGCTTTAGCTTTCGACGAAGAGCAACTCAGTGACGCAATCCCCCTTGAGTTAGACAATCTGCAACGCTGGGCAATCGGTGCGCGGGCGGTGCAGGCTCTTTCCGCAGGCCAGACCCTCGAGCAAGTGCTCCACGCCGAACGCTTGCGCGGCAACATCCCGCCTGGACAACTCGGCGACGCGGAGATCCACAAGATCGTGTCGACGGCTAGCCGTGTCGTTCAGTCCGCTAGCAACGACCTGGCCGCTCAGGCGATCGACGTCGAGATTGGGCTCGATCTGGCCAGCCGACGACTCCAAGGGTTTGTGCCTCGGGTGCGCGGCGATCAGATTGTGGCGCTGAGCTACTCATCGATGGGACCCGGTTTGATTGCTGATGCATGGGTCGACGTACTCGCCCTTGCGGCGCAAACAGATCAGCCAGCCCGCGCGGTGATCCACGCGAGATATGGCCAGGGTGCGCGGCGGGTCAACCTCGGACCGATTTCGCCCTCAGAAGCCCTAACCCACCTTGAGACATTGGCGGGCAGCCTTGACCAGGGCCAACGGGAGCCGATCCCGTTGCCGCTCAAGACTGGCTTGGCGTGGGCACGTCGACAGGGTGAACGCGACCAGTGGTGGAAGGCACGAAAGGTGTGGGATCCAGGTCCACGTGCAGTGATCCCTGGAGAAGTCGAAGACGCCGCGTTTGTCCGGGTCTATGGCGCCAACACCCCGCTCGACGACCTCGTTCGCGCCGGGCTCGACTCGTGGGCTATGCGCGTGTGGGGTCCACTTCTTCATCTGACCAAGGGGCAGTACTGATGCGCGAGTTCGACATCACTGGCCCGATGCCCAGCCCGGGTGTGACTGTGCTCGAAGCCAGCGCAGGCACTGGCAAGACGTGGACCATCGCCGCGCTGGTCGCTCGCTATGTTGCCGAGGGCCACGTCGCACTTGACGACATGCTGGTTGTGACATTTGGGCGAGCTGCCAGCCAAGAGCTGCGCGACAAGGTTCGGGCCAGACTTGTGGAGGCTGAGCGTGCCTTGGCGGATCAAGATGACCGTGGGGACGTCTTGCTCAAACTGTTGCTAGCTGTCGATGAACCCGAGCGCCTAGCCAGATTGCAGCGCCTGCGCGAGGCATTGTCTGGCTTTGACGGAGCCGCGATCGTGACGATCCATCAGTTCTGTCACACCGTGTTGCGAGGCCTCGGCGTAGCCGGTGACACCGATCCCAACGCCAGGCTGGTCGACGACCTTGACGATCTTCTCGATGAGGTGGTTGATGACCTCTATCTCAACGAAGTTCGCGGGCCTGACGCCGCCCAAGTTGCGGCCCAACTGAGCATCCAAACCGCTCGACAACTGGCGATCAAAGCAGCCTTGAGCAACCCGCTGGCCCGACTCGAGCCTCTCGATGCGCACCCGGCATCCACGGCAGCACGCAAAGTGAGATTCGCTCAGGCAGTGCGCGAGGAGTTCGGTCGCCGCAAGCGCCGACTCGGTTTGCTCTCTTACGACGACTTGCTCCAGCAACTCGCTGACGCCCTGGAGGCCCCAGACTCGTTGGCGCGCCAGCGCATGCGCAACCGGTGGAGTGTGGTCTTGGTCGATGAGTTCCAAGACACCGACCCCACTCAATGGAACGTGTTTGAGCGGGCGTTCCACGATGTTCCGCTAGGGGAAGCCAAGCCGACTTTGGTGTTGATCGGTGACCCTAAGCAGGCGATCTACGCCTTCCGGGGTGGTGACGTGTTCACCTACCTGCAGGCCAAGCAGGTGGCGGTCCACACCGCCACCTTGACCCGCAACTACCGCACCGATGCTCCCGTGCTCGATTGCGTCAACGTGCTCCTCGAGGGTGCTCAGTTGGGTGATCCCGAAATCGTCGTGCGCCGGGTGGCGGCCAACCAGCAGGCCTCACGACTGGCCGGACCCAACACCCTGCCGTTCCGGTTGCGAGCTCTGACGCGCTCAATGGTTGATAAGGCCGCGCTCGACAAACCACTTTCAATCGCTGTGGCGCGAACTCACGTCGCCAAAGACCTAGCGGCTGCCGTTCACAACCTGCTCAACGACGGCACCACTTTTGAAGTCACCCTGGCCGACGGAACTCCGGAGCGCCGGGTGCTCGATGCTGGTGACATCGCCGTACTTGCCTATGCGCGCTATCAACTTGCTGTCGTTCGGGAACAACTGACGCTGTTGGGCATCCCGTCGGTGCTCGGCGGTTCGGGCACAGTGTTTGGCACAAGTGCGGCCGCCGATTGGCTCACCTTGCTGCAGGCTGTCGAGCAACCACACCGCACTGACCGCGTGCGCGCCGCAGCGCTCACACCCTTCTTCGGGCACACCATCGACTCGCTTGCGGCAGGCGGTGAAGCATTGACCGAGGAGTTGGCCTCGGCGGTGCGCGACTGGCTCGACCTCTTCAGATCGCGCGGCATTGCGGCGGTGTTCGAAGCCGCACTAGAGGCAGGCATGGATGCACGCCTACTAGGCACCGTCAATGGCGAACGCGACCTCACCGACCTGCGGCATTTGGCCGAGGTGTTGCACCGAGAAGTCATTGATGGTCGGGCGGGGGCCGTCGCCTTGGTCGCCTGGCTTCAAGAGCAAATGCGCGAAGATCGAGATGAGGTGAGCGGGGAGCGCACTCGACGCCTCGACAGTGACGCGCATGCGGTGCAACTAGTCACCATCCATGGCAGCAAGGGGTTGGAATACCCCATCGTGATGTTGCCCTTCACCTTTGATCGATGGCCAGGTGAGGGCCGTGATGAACTCATTGAGTACCACGATGACGCTGGGCAACGTGTGCTGCACGTTGGCGGGCACGAAGACCGCCCCGACGCGCTGGATCGCCGGGCTAACGCAGAAGAGCTAGGTGAGCGGCTGCGCTTGTTGTACGTCGCAATGACGCGTGCCCAAGCGCAACTGATCGCGTGGTGGGCGCCGACCAATAACACCGCGACGTCCGAACTCAACCGGCTGATCTTCGGCCGCAAACGTGGTCAGGGTGAGGTCCCCACATCGCATTCCGTGCTCGATGACACCTCTGCTGTTGTATGGATGGGTGCCTGGGCCAACCATGGCGCATTCAGCTTGGAGCGGGCCGATATTCCGTCACTAGTGCCCGGCATTGCGGCGCCACCGGCGGCTGCACTCTCAAGCCGCAGATTTGATCGAGAGATCGATCATGGCTGGCGTCGCACGTCGTACTCCTCCCTGGCCGCGCCCGCGCACGATGCCGCAGTCGGGAGTGAGCCAGAGGTCGAGGTGCTCGACGACGAGAGCCTGCCTGAAGTGCTAGTGGTTGCCCAGGCAGACGGTGCCGAACACGTGCCGTCACCGATGGCCGACCTGCCCTCCGGTGCGCAATTTGGTTCGTTGGTGCACGCGGTGCTTGAGCACGCTGACCCAACCGGTCATGGGGGTGATTTGCGGGCCGAACTTGCTGCCCGCATTGACGACGAGTGGATCAACTGGCCTCAAGAGGTAGATCGGGATCTTTTGGCTGATGCGTTGGTTGCGGTGTGCCAGACCCCTTTGGGTCCCGCCGCACAAGGGCGCACTCTGGCGCAGATCCCGTTGCGCGACAGGCTCTGTGAGCTGGATTTCGAGTTGCCTTTGGGTGGTGGTGACCTCGGCTTGAGCACGACTGGCGTGCAGTTGCGCGATGTTGCACCGCTGTTGCGCAAGCACCTCAACGAGGATGACCCGGTTCGCGCCTGGGCCGATGCTTTGGCAAATCCACTGCTCGGCGAACAAGATCTTCGGGGCTACCTGACCGGGTCTGTTGACGTGGTTTTGCGAGTCGATGGGCGCTACCTGGTGGTCGACTACAAAACCAACTGGTTGGGGACCTTCGACGAACCCCTGACCTCGGCTGCTTACACCCCGGCAGCACTTGATGCCGCCATGGGCCGCAGTGACTATCCCCTCCAAGCACTGCTCTATGCCGTGGTGCTGCACCGCTTCTTGCGTTGGCGACTGCCTGACTATGACCCGACGCGTGACCTGGGTGGGGTGCTCTATCTCTACCTCCGCGGTATGTGTGGGCCAGAGACCCCGATCATTGATGACCAACCCTGCGGGGTGTTCGTCTGGCATCCGCCAGTCGCGCTCGTTGAGGAACTCTCCGACTTGCTCGACGGAGGTGCGTCGTGAGCGAAGTCTTTGAACCAGTCGACGCCTTCGACCGCAGGTTGGTGTTGCGCGGTGATGACCAACTGGCTCGCCTCAACAAGGCGGGGGTGATCGAAGCGGCCGATGTGCACGTGGCTCGACGTGTGGGCGCCTTGGCAGCCGAATCTGACGACCTTGCGCTGTTGGCGCTGGCGATGCTGGTTCGGGCTGCCCGACTCGGATCCGTGTGTCTGAGTTTGAGTGAGCCAGCAGAACTCCGCGAGGGCCCCAGCATCACCCCTGATGGGTGGCGTGCGGCGGTGACCAACTCGGCCCTCGTGCGCACCGGGGTGATCTGTGTTGAGGGAGACCTGTTCTACCTTTCCCGCTACTGGCGCGAAGAAGGCGCTGTGGTCTCCGACTTGTTAGCGCGTCGTTCGGGTTCGGTGGCTGCGTACGACGAAGCCAGACTCCAACACGCCCTAGACGAACTGTTCGTGGGGGAGACCTACTCCGAGCAGCGCCAGGTGGCCCAGGCGTCGGTGCGCCGACTCACCTCGGTCATCACTGGTGGGCCCGGCACGGGCAAGACCACCACGTTGGCGCGCCTCCTGGCTGCACTGCAGGCCTCATCAGTGCGCCCGTTGCGCATCGCCCTAGCTGCACCGACCGGAAAGGCAGCGGCTCGAATGACCCAGGCAATCGCCGACTCCGCGGCTCAACCAGACTTTCCAGTCGCCTACCGAGACGGGCTTCACGACCTGAGCGCCTCGACATTGCACAGACTCTTGGGCTTTCGCCGCGAGTCCTCGACCAGGTTCCGTCATGACCGACACAACCGACTGCCCCACGACGTGGTTGTCGTCGATGAAACCTCGATGGTCTCGATCACCCACATGGCCCGCTTGATCGAGTCGGTGCGACCCGACGCCAGGTTGATCCTGGTCGGCGACCCCCACCAGTTGACCAGCGTTGAAGCTGGTGCGGTCTTGCAAGACCTCGTCAGTGGCTTCGGCCCCACTGTTGACTCACCGGTGAGTGAACTCACCCGAGCCTTCCGGTTTGGTGATGCGATCGGGCGGCTCAGCGCCGCCGTACGCGAAGGGGACGCCGATGCTGCCTGGGATCTGCTGTGCTCAGGAGATGAGGGAGTCGAACTGATCGAACCCTCCGATGTCGAGGCAATCCGTGCCGCGATCGAACCCCCTTCGCTAGCCCTGCTCGTTGCCGCCGAATCGGGCGACATCGGCGCATCCTTGGCTGCCCTGGAGTCCCACCGACTCCTGTGCGCTCACCGTGAGGGACCATTTGGGGTGGGCCACTGGAACCGCCAGATTGAGCGCTGGTTGCTTGAGCGCACCGGGCGTGAGTGGTTCCCCTACTGGTACTCCGGCCAACCACTCATCGTGAACAAGAACGATCACGGGCTCAAGTTGTGGAACGGTGATACCGGCGTCGTACTCCGTGGTGGCAACGCCGCCTCCGGGCTCCACGCCGTCTTTGCCGACGGCACCGCGGCAGGGCGCGTGCTCAGCTTGACCAGGCTGGCCGAAGTCGACACTGCACACGCGATGACGGTGCACCGAAGCCAAGGCAGCCAGTTCGACCAGGTGACGGTTTTGCTGCCCGAACCAGATTCGCGCACGCTGACCCGCGAACTCCTCTACACCGCACTCACTCGCGCCCAAAGCAGAGTGCGAGTAATCACCACCGAGGAATCCTTGCGTGCCGCCGTAGCCCGGCCCGCCCGGCGAGCCACTGGGCTTGCCGCGCGCATCACTCGCGCGCTTGGGTGACTTTTTGTGGGTGTCAAAGTCACAAGTAAACCTGGGTGGGCTCGCAGGGTCATTGCAAAATGAGCTCGTTGATTAGTTCTGAGGGTTT
>CALMMO010000352.1 GCA_937868455.1 uncultured Marmoricola sp. | reverse complement strand
TATGTGCACGACTCACTCTATGACGACCTGCGCGCTCGCATCGTTAGCAAGGTCGCCGCACTCAAGACCGGTGACCCACGTGACCCGGAGACCTTTGTCGGTCCGGTCATCAACGTCGAAGCGGCAGAGCGCATCGAGGGCTGGGTCAACGAGGCCGTCGCTGGTGGAGCCACCTTGCTCACCGGAGGCACCCGCGATGGCGCCAACATGGCTGCCACGGTGCTTGAGGGTGTTGCTGCCGATGCCAAGGTGATGTGCGAAGAGATCTTCGGACCCGTGCTGATCCTCGCCAAGGTTTCGAGCACTGACGAGGCATTCGCCCAGGTCAACGACAGCCGTTATGGACTCCAAACCGGAGTGTTCACCCACAGCCTGCAGACCGCCTTCAAAGCGCACAGCCAACTTGAGGTGGGTGGCGTGGTGATCGGTGATGCGCCGTCGTACCGTGCAGACCAGATGCCCTATGGCGGCGTCAAAGAGTCGGGCGTGGGTCGCGAAGGCCTGCGCTATGCCATGGAGGACTTCACCTACGAGCGCGTCATGGTGCTCACCGGGCTCGAACTCTAGGCATCACACCACGAGCACTGGCGCCGAATCGACTCCTAGACGCACCGCGTCGCCGGCACGGAAATGCCGGGCCAGCGATGAGGCCAGTTGGGCGATCACAATCGACCCGTCGGGTTGGGTGACGTGCAGCCGTGAAATCGGCCCCAAGAAGGCCACGGATGCGATGCGGGCCGTGCCTGCGCTGTCAGCAATGACCTGCACAGTCTCGGGCCGCACCATGGCCACTCCTTGGGCATTCGACCCGGGGAGTGCCGCGAGCGGCACGCCAAACACCATGGCCACGCCATCGTTGACCGTCGTTGGCACTCGGTTATTCAACCCAACGAACTCAGCAACAAAGGGGGTTGCGGGTTCGGCGTACAACACCTCAGGGGAGGCAAGTTGTTCGAGTTTGCCCTGGCTCATCACGCCAACTCGGTCAGCGACCGCGAGCGCCTCCTCTTGGTCGTGAGTGACAAAGAGGGTGGTGGTGCCTACCTCTGTCTGCACCCGACGGATCTCATCGCGCAGTTGCACGCGCACCTTGGCGTCGAGCGCAGAGAGGGGTTCGTCCAGAAGCAGCACCGAAGGCTCGATTGCCAGCGCACGGGCTAGTGCAACGCGTTGTTGCTGCCCGCCAGAGAGTTGGTGCGCAAACTTGTCCGCGTGTACGGCGAGCCCGACGAGGTCGAGCATGTCATCGGCCCGTGCCCGACGTGCCGCAGTGTCGACTCCTCGTAGTTTGAGCCCGAAAGCGACGTTGTCGCGGACCGTGAGGTGAGGGAACAGTGAGTAGGCCTGGAACACCATGCCCATGTCTCGCTTGTTGGCTGGCACCTGAGTCAGGTCTTGCCCATCGACACTGACTGAGCCAGAGGTTGGCTCATCGAGACCTGCCAAGATGCGCAACGCCGTCGTCTTGCCGCATCCAGATGGGCCTAGGAGGGCGACCATCTCGCCTGGCTCCATGTGCAAGGTCATCCCGTCGAGAGCCTTCATAGTTCCGTAAACGCGGGTGAGGTTGGTGAGTTCGACCGAAACGCCATTGCGTTGGTTCATGAGTGACTCCCATCGAGTGGTTCTGGGGTGAGTGTCTGAGAGCGGCCGCGCGTCAGCACCGAGAGCGTCAGCAGCAAGACAAAGCCAAAGAGCAGCGTCGCCAGCGAGGCCGCAACCGCGGTCATGCCGTCGGCTTTGCCGATCGTGACGATCACGACTTGCAGGTTTTGATAACCAGCAAGTGAGGCGATCGTGTATTCGCCCAGGACCACCGCAATTGAAATGAACGCCGCGGACAAGATGCCCGACCAGATGTTGGGTACGACGATGCGTGCAATCGTGGTGCCCCAACCAGCGCCAAGTGACCGTGCGGCCTCCGAGAGCGTCTTGACGTCAATCGACGACAGCGCACCATCAATGGCTCGGTAGGCGTAGGGGAGCACCAAAATCGTGTAGACGAACGACAAGGTCAGCGCTGATTCGCCGAAGATCCACACGACCCACAAATAGACATCACGCATGCCCACCACAATGACTAGCGCCGGAATAGTCAGGGGAAGTAGACACAAGAACTCAATGATGCGAGTGGCCCACGGGGCACGCAGGCGCACCCAAATCATCGTTGGCACCAGCAGCATCAGCATGAGCGTGACCGTGAGTGCTGCTAGCCCCAAAGAGGTCAAGATGGCCGCATAGATTTGTGGGTCGGCGACCAAATTGCGCCAGCCATCGAGTGTGCGGCCAACGCCTTGGATGGTGCGGGTCGAGAAGTCGGCCATCGCATAGAGCGGCAAAAAGAAGAACACCGCGAAGGGCACCAGGCCCAGAGCCCGCTTCCAGCCAGTGGGACCGGTTGATGTCGCACTCATTGCAGCCACCTCGACGTACGGCGAACCAGCAGTCCGTAGCCGACCATGATGATGGCGACGACGATGATCATTTCGAATGCCAGCGCGTAGGCGAATCCGGCTTGGCCAAGCACGACCTCGCTAGTCAGTGCGGTGCGGATCATCAGCGGCAAGATTGGATTGCCTTGGCTCACCAAAGCTGCTGCCGTCGCATATGCCGCGAAAGCGTTGGCAAAGAGCAACAAAGTCGCGCCGAGGAACGCGGGAGCCAAGAGTGGTCCGGCGACCTGGGTCCAGTACTGGCGCGATGTAGCCCCTAACGACACGGCCGCTTCACGCCACTGCACCCGCAAGCCTTCCAGAGCCGGCAAGAACACGATGACCATCAAGGGGATCTGGAAG
>CALMMO010000351.1 GCA_937868455.1 uncultured Marmoricola sp. | reverse complement strand
TGTGCGACTCGGCGATACATCGGCAACGCACCAAACAACGTGATGAGCACCAACACCAAGGTTGCGATGGGGCTCAACGCACCGGCGGCCAGTGCGGCGATGCCGGGTTGATAACCCAGGGTGGAGAAGTAGTCGACGCCCGTCAGGCACATCACCTGCCACCAGGGTTTGGTGTGGTGGTGAGTGGCGACAGCGACTTCCTCTTCATAGAAGCCGCCGTGGTCGATCTTTTCGTTGCGCTGAAGCAGCCAGGCTCGCAGGCCCTGTTTAGTCACAAGGAGTAATCGTATGCCTGCGGGAGGGCGTGACAAGTCACAGGTTTACTTGTGACTTTGACGCTTTGCCCGGGAGATCTCCCCCGCAAAGCGCACAACTGCCACGCAAGGCGAGCTCGCGTGTAGGTTTCGGCGCATGCGTCCAGTGGCACACCGAGTCAGCGCCATGGGGCCGACCATTTTCGCCGAGATGTCTGCGCTGGCCGCGCGCACGCAGGCGATCAATTTGGGTCAAGGTTTCCCTGATTCCGATGGGCCAACCAGCGTTTCTGAGCGCGCGGTGGCGGCCTTGCGGGGCGGGGAGAATCAATACCCTCCCGGTTTGGGTCGCCCCGAACTTCGCGAAGCGATCGCCAGTCACCAGGACCGCCACTACGGCATCGGTCTCGACCCCGCGACACAGGTCGTCGTCACGACTGGGTGCACCGAAGCGATCGCGGGTGCGCTGATGGGGTTGGTGAACCCGGGCGATGGCGTCGTCGTACTCGAGCCTTACTACGACTCCTACGTCGCGATGATCGCTTTCGCTGGCGGAGTACGTCGACCAGTGACTTTGCGTGCCCCCGACTTCCGCCTTGACGTCGACTCGCTGGAACGAGCAGCCCGCGGCGCAAAGGTCATGTTGCTCAACACTCCGCACAACCCAACGGGCACAGTGCTGAGCCCCGCAGAACTCTCGGCCGTTGCCGAGGTTGCGATCAAGCACGACCTCACCGTGATCACCGATGAGGTTTATGAGCACGTGGTCTTTGACGAGCACCAGCATGTGGCGTTGGCGAGTCTGCCTGGCATGTTCGAGCGAACCCTGACGCTATCGAGCGTGGGTAAGTCGTACTCATTCACCGGTTGGAAGGTGGGCTGGGCGAGCGGCCCAGCCGAGTTGGTCGGGGCGGTCACGGGAGTCAAACAGTGGCTCAGCTACGTCTCGGCTGGTCCCTTGCAATCGGCAGTGGCGCATGCGCTCGACCACGAGGCCCCGTGGCCCAGCCATCTTGCCCAACAGCTGCAGGCACAACGCGATCTGCTCGTCTCGGGACTTCTCGACCTTGGGATTCCTACTCGCTCCCCCGAGGGCACCTATTTCGCCATGAGCGACATCTCGTCACTGGGGTGGGCTAGCGGCAAAGAGTTCTGCCTCGCGCTACCCGAGCGAGCAGGTGTCGTGGCGATCCCGGCACAGGTGTTTTACGACGACCAGGTCGAGGGTCACCAACTGGTGCGCTGGGCGTTTTGCAAACAACCCGAGGTGATTGAACAAGCCTTGGAGCGCCTTGGTAAGGCGTCACTCCACGCCTGATCAGACCATCTTCACCACAATGTCGTGCAGGGAGTCGCCAGCGTGGGCGATGCGGTCGCCAGCATTGGAGAGGTGACGGTAAATCTCGCGCCGCTTGAACAACTCCACCACCTGCGCCAACGCAGCTGGCCCCGTCGGCCCATCCATTTTGCCGAGTTCCTTCATCTGGTCCTCGACGCTAAAGAGGTCACTGATCGCTTTGCGGTAGAGCTTCTCAATGTTGCGCTCAGCGCCACGAGCTGCCCGTGCGCACGGCTCGGCATCGGCGGTGTTCTTTTCAAGCAACCCGTAGCCGTCGTGTAGGGCGGTGGCCCCCACGAGCAGTTCTTGAGCCATCGCCATCGTGTGTTGGTCGGGAGCGACCTTGAGGATTTCCATTTCGCGCACGGTCGACTTGGCGTAGCCGAGCAGGTGATCCAAAGTCGCGATCGCCCGGTAGAGGTCTTCACGGTCCATGGGGGTGCTGAATGCGGAGTTCAGCGCCGCCATACTGCGGTCACGCAGGTCATCGGCTTCGGACTCCAGCGCCTTCACGGTCTTGCCAGCCTGCTTAGTGCCAGCATCCATGTAGTCCACCAGCGCCTGCATACCATCGACGGCCTGCTGGGATTGGTCGGTCAACAACGCGAAGAAGTCAGGCGTCTTGGGAAAGACCCGGTTGATGAGTTTGCCCAAGCCTGATGGTTCTTGTGTCGATTCAGACATCGATTGCTCCTTAATCAGAACGCTGAGGTAACCAGGCGGACCAGGAAGTACGCCACGATCGAGACGATGGCCGCCCCTGGGATGGTGACCACCCAGGTGGTCAGGATCTCGCGGGCCTTGGTCCAGCGCACCCACTTGGGGTGTTCGCTGGCGCCAATGCCCATGATGGAAGAACTCACGACGTGAGTTGTTGAAACCGGCGCACTGAGCATGGTTGCGACGTAAATAACCGCAGCCGAGGTGAGTTGGGCATCAAGTGCGTGCAACGGGCGCACCTTGTAGATGCCAAAGCCAACGGTACGAACGATGCGCCAACCGCCCGACAAGATGCCGCAGGTGATCGCAGTGGCGCAGGTCAAGATGACCCAGAACGGCACTGTGAAGTCCTTGATGAA
>CALMMO010000350.1 GCA_937868455.1 uncultured Marmoricola sp. | reverse complement strand
AAGAGGCTTGGCTCTCGAGACCTCCGTCTCACCAGCATCTGCCTCAGAACTGTTGGCCTCAGGCCGGCTGGGCAGCTCCACCACCGGCCTTGTAGCCCACCCCACGAACCGTCACCACGATCTGGGGGTGTTCGGGATCGTGCTCGACCTTTGCACGCAGGCGTTGCACGTGCACGTTCACCAACCGGGTGTCGGCAGCGTGGCGATAGCCCCACACCTTCTCCAACAACACCTCGCGAGTGAAGACCTGCCACGGCTTGCGGGCCAAGCAGACCAGGAGGTCGAACTCCAACGGAGTCAGCGCCAGCGTTTTCTCACCGCGTGTCACCGAGTGGCCGGCCACATCGATCGCCAGGTCACCGATCGTCAGCGACTCCATCGGCGGGTCGTCGTGGCGACGTACACGCGCGCGAATGCGGGCGATGAGTTCTTTCGGCTTGAACGGCTTGATGACGTAGTCATCTGCGCCAGATTCAAGACCAGCCACCACGTCGCCGGTGTCGCCCTTGGCCGTGAGCATGACGATCGGCACGCCAGACTCGCTGCGGATGTCGCGACAGATTTCAACTCCGTCGCGACCCGGCAGCATCAAGTCCAGCAGCACCAAATCTGGTTGGTAGTCACGAAACGCCTGCACCGCACCCGTGCCAGTGGAACAAACACGGGCATGGAAACCCTCGTTGTGCAGCACCAAGCTCAACATCTCCGCAAGCGGAGCGTCGTCATCGACAACGAGGACTTTGGTGCGTCCCATGTCTTGTGCGGCCATCGAGGCATTCCCCTTCGATCAGTAGCGGTAGTGGTCTGGCTTGTAAGGGCCAGACTTGTCGATCCCAAGGTAGGCCGACTGGTCGTCGGTCAACTCGGTGAGGTTGACACCCAACGACGACAAGTGCAAGCGAGCGACCTCTTCATCGAGGTGCTTGGGCAGCACGTAGACGCCTGTGGGGTACTGCGCGGTCTTGGTGTACAACTCGATTTGAGCCAGCACCTGGTTGGTGAAGGAGTTCGACATCACGAAG
>CALMMO010000349.1 GCA_937868455.1 uncultured Marmoricola sp. | reverse complement strand
GCAAGGTGGCCTGGAGGTCAGACATGGGTTCCTCTTCGTTTGCGGGTGAAAACTCGAAGTTCGTTCGCCGAAATCTTGCCACGAACACCAAGTAGAAGACGAAAGTTGTCTCCGCCTCACACGCGGGGCATCATCGACACAGTCTTAGGAGGACACTCATGAAGAAGTTGTTGGTGCTGCTCGTGCTAGCTGCTGCCGGTTTTGTGGTCTTCAAAAAGCTGCAAGATGACCCGGCCAGCGGTTGGCAGTCTGACTACATGCCAGCCCCTCCGGTGCCCACCGATTAGGGCTAAGCCAACTCAGGGTGTTCGCCGTTGAGGCGGCGTACGACGTGACGCTCCACCCAAAAGATCATCAGCGGCACTAATCCCGCGATGAGCACGACAGCTGTGTAGACCAGGCTCCACCCAGCGCGACGCGAGAGCAAAAAGGCCACCATCACATAGATGATGAACACCCAGCCGTGCACCATCCACAAGATGCTCCACTGCTCGCCGAAGGTTTGCAGGGCCGTGCCTTGGGTCGCCAAATAGCGCGCCGGCAGAATCACTAGGGAGCAAAAGGCCAAGAGCACTCCCACGAGGAGGGCCAAGAATCGGTACCAGAATGCGAGTCGTTCCACCGCACTAACCTACCTGGCCAGCGCGAACCTCATCGCGGCACCAACGACCCCACACATAGACCGCGAAGGCCGCGAACACCCACCACTGCAAGCCATAGAGCAGGTTGCGTAGACCGGTGGTGCTCGAGACCGGCGGCACGTCGTGTTCGGTGACCTTCTGCAGGCCGTCGGTGGGTGCGCTCGCGACGACGTACGCGCCGTACAAATCAGCGGGCACATGCTGCACGGCTGTGGCGATGCGCAACTCCGGAATCACCTTGTCGGTTGGATCGGGATCCGACTTGTGGCTGCCCTCTCCGGCCTGCAGCCAGCCCTGGACTTCAACCGATCCGTTGAGATCAGGAGCCGAAGCAGAGGGTGCCCAGCCGCGAACCACGAGCATCGCCGAACCGGTCGAGGCAACCTTCACCGGGCTGACCACCCAATACCCGACGCGGCTTTTGTTCTCGCGATCGGCAACGTAGATCGTGATCGGCATCCAAGAGCCTTGGACAATGACGGGACGGCCGAGGTTGGCGCCATCAAGCACCGCGTCGGCTCCAATCGCCTTCTCTAGCGGGACAGGTGCGTGGGCGGAGTGGTCTGATGCCGCCTGAGCCCGCTCAGTGCGCCACACATCCAACTGCCAATCTGAAAGCCAAGCGCAGCTCGCGATGGCCGCGATGAGAACGAGGTGAGCGCCCAGCGCGCGGAGGCTAAAGAGCCGAACCATGATGTGGGATCGTCAGCCTTGGGTGATCTGGTGAACCCCATCGGGGCCAATGCTGATCATGGTGGTGCCGGTCGGACTTCCAGGAGGGGTGGCAGCTGAGGGTGGCGGGACCACTTCACCTGGGACCACCACTGGGGTGTCACGCAGCACGTCTTCGATGTCGGCCAGGAACTCATCAACCTCGTCGGCACCGACAGGGCCACCTGCGAGTTGGCCATCGGCACCCAGCAGCACCGCTGCCGACGTACCCGGAATCTCCAATGCGAGCCAGGCCAGACCGTAATGGTCGTAGTAGGCCTCAGTTTCGGGGTACTCCGGATTGTTTTGCGGCACGGCCGCGAAGCTGAACACCATGGTCAGGTCAACCTGTGGCAACCGGTCACGCCACTGATGCACCCGGTCCCACGAGGCGTACGTCGATGCGCAGTAGCAGTTGACGAAGAACAGCAACTGAGGGCGCTGCCACGCCAACTCGCGCAACGTCTTCGGGGTGCGTTCGCTGTCGAGCAGAATCGCCTCGGGGATAGGGACCCGCACGTAGTCGAGTTCGTCGGCATCCTCGTCCTCGTTAGGGGCGTGGGCGTTCGTGATCGGCTGCAGCGGTTGGGCCTCTGGGGTCGCAGCGGGGTTCGCAGCGACGAAGTACGTAGCAACTGCTGCTGCCAGCGCCATCAACGTCCAGCCCCACTCGGCCGCGGAGAAGTCACTCAAAGCCCCGATGACACTCACACCGCGAGTCGTGGCCACCAGCCACAGAGCAGCCAGCGCCACGAACACTGTGTTGCGCACCAGCGTGCGTTCGGTGACTTGCTGATTGCCAATGGCGCCGAAGCACCCACAGTTTGGTCGGGGCGTGAAGGTCATGGCCCGGGCGATGACAACCCAATAGATCACCATGAGGATCAAGGTGTCGACGGCCGCCCACATGGCCAGCGGGGCCGGCAGCAACAAGGCGAGAGCCAAGAGCGCCTCCCCGATCGGCAGTGCCCTCGCCACCCACGACTTCTGCAAGAACTTCGGCAAGCGCAACAGCAGGATGGCACTCGAGGTGGACTTAGGAGCCCGCCACTTGGCAAGCCCGCTGATCAACAAGATCGCGCACAAGATCAGTGCCGCTACAACGGCTGGGGTACCGAACACCCTGGCATGTTACCCGCCGGGCTCGAGGCCCATCGACTCCTCCGATTCGTACTCCCTTTGCCGCTCGGGTAACATTCGCTGCGGTTCAGACCACCTCGGATGGTCAAGGAGCCACAACCAAGGAGTTAGACCATGAAGAAGATCCTGCTTGTGCTCGCCGCTGCTGTGGCTGGTGCGGTCATCAAGAAGAAGATGGATGCCGCCAACAACGAGCAGGCTCTCTGGCACGAGGCCACCGACCCGGTCGCCAAGTCCTGAGGGCACTCCCGCAAGGGGACTTAGCTCAGCTGGTAGAGCGCTGCCTTTGCAAGGCAGATGTCAGGGGTTCGAGTCCCCTAGTCTCCACCCCACGCACAAGGTTCGAACCCTTGCCAACGTCAATGTTGGTAGAGGTTCGGGCCTTGTCGTCCTCTGCGAGCCAGGTGAGGGCGTTGGCGTTGACCTGCGGGTCGAGCAGCATTTCAAAGGGCCGATTGTGCTCGACGCGCAGCTCGTCATCTTCGTCGATGTAGACCTTGGTGAAGAACGCCTGGTTGCACAGCCGCCGGTTGGTGTCGTCGCAGCGGGTGTAGATGTCGGCGCAGTTCGCGAGGAGACCGAGCGCGTCGTCGAGGTGGGCGCGGGCGTCGGCGTAGTCGCCGTAGTGGGCGTCGATACGCTGGGTCACTTTGTCGAGTTCGGCGGTGATGCGGTCCTGCTCGCGCTTGAGGACGGTCAGCGGGATCGCGTCGGCGTAGTGGGCTTGCATGAGCCGGTCTTGCTCGCCTTCGAGCCGGTCGCGGTTCGCGGTGAGCCGGGTGAGCTCCTCGGTTTCGGAGGCCATGAGGTGGTCGAACTCGTGGTGCAGCATCCCGGCGAGAGCGTCCTGCTGGGCCGGGGTGATCTGGACGCGCGTGTAGTAGTCCTCGACGAGCTTCTCAACGTCTTCGATGAGCATGGCCTGGCGGGTGCAGTCGGTGCGCTTGGAGTGCCGACCCGAGCACACGAAGTAGCAGTAGACATTGCCGTGGCGGTTCTTCGCGTTGGAGACGATGAGCCGTGAGCCGCACTGTCCGCAGTGGACCGTGCCTTTGAGGTAGTGGCCGTGGACTTGGGTTGCTTCGACGGCGTGCTGGTGCGCGGTGAGCACGGACTGGACCTGATACCAGACTTCGGCGGGAACCAGCGGCGGCTGGTTGCCTTTGTAGCGGGTGCCCCGGTAAATGACATCGCCTTTGTAGTAGGGGTTCGTCAGCATCCGGTGAACTGTGGAGACAGCCAAGGGTTTGGCTGGGCGTCGTGGTGTCGGGAGGCTCCGTAGACCCCGCGAGGTGAGCTCGTCATGGAGCTGGCTGACGCTCCAGTCTCCAGAGGTGTATGCCTTGAACGCCCATTCGATCATTGGTGCTCGCTCGG
>CALMMO010000348.1 GCA_937868455.1 uncultured Marmoricola sp. | reverse complement strand
GATGCGTTGCTTGCCCCAGTCATTGCCTTCGGGGTAGTTGATCTTGTAACTGCCTGGCCGATAAGCCGGCACTCCGTTGCTGAGGGGAGTTTCAGTAAATGTCTTGTACATCAAGATCAGGTTGTAGAGGCTGCTTTGCGATGCCGAGACTCCACCCACTGCAGCGGAAAGCAACTCCGTGTTCTTCAAGGTGATGAGCGACATGTACTCCGGGTGCACCCGACCGTGATTAATCAGCGTGCCGTCGGTTTGGCGGTTGTAGCCACTCGCCGTGCTACCGATCCGGGCGCCATCCATGAGTACTTTTCTGCGCAAGTCCTTACGCCGAGTGTAGGAACTCAGCGCATAAGCCATTCCCGTCTTCCGCCAGGTCAGTGCGTCGCTGGAGTTGGGAAGCATCATCGCTGCCAGCGTGGGGACCATGCTGTTCCACGCATCCTCCTCAGCCTGGCTGTTGCCGGGTGTGAGCAACTTGCCCTCGGCGGTGTACATGAACCCCAGGCCGCTCTCGTTCTTGATGGCTTGGGTGTACGCCGCCTCGTCCGCGACCATTCGAGCCACTTCTTGTCGTTCGGCGGGGGTCAGGTTGTCATAAAGCAGCCAACCGGCCAGCCCGACGTAGTACGTCCACATACTGCTTTGCCACTGCTTTCCCCAAGCGTGTTTGCTTGAGGAATTGGCCTTGTGCATGGTGGCAAGCCCGACCACGATCCTGCGAGCTGTTTCGAGAGCATCAGCGCGGGAAATCCCGGTGATGGCGGCGTCGTACGCGGACGTCTTCAGCGCGATAGCAAGTCCGTGTGCGGCCATGGCTAATGGCCTGATGTTTCTCTCAGCGTTGCCGCGGGGGTCTATTGCCGAAGTCTGGGATTGGTTACCAAAACAACGGGGCATCCATGTGCCCAAGATGTATTTCAGATTGCGATTAAGCAGGCGCTTCGACTGGTTTGCCAGCGGACCGCTTGGGGCCGTGAGACCGATCGCCTCTGGGGGCTTGGTGTCGTAGGCCGGGTCGCCTGTCGGAGCGGCCAGTTTCGCGGCGTCACGAGAAAACGGCGGGCAGTCGACCGACGGGGCCGCTGACGCATTCTGCGAGGGGATAGCGACGAGGCAGCTGATGACGATAGTCGCCAAAGTCCCCTTGAGCATGGGGGGAGTGTGGCCGTCAGGAGTTCCCACAGGCAAGTTCGCGAGGCCATTCTTTGCAACCGTGGCGCCAGTTGGTGCTGGTGTGACAAATAGATACCTAAGTGACGGCGCCGAGTCCTGGCGCGGCAGTCAATTCCTGACGCCTCCGCTGACCATAATCACCGTGTGTTGAGAATGCGGTTGATGGTTGGGCTGGTGGCGGTTGCCGCATTTTCGGGTTTCGTCGCCAAGTCGTCTCAATTGCACTTGCCGAGTTCTCTCGCCGCGGCTCGCTCGACGTCGCAGTCCTGGCCGGTGGCTCCGGGCGTGACGTACGCCGAATACGACCGCACCGATGAGCGCGGCTCCGTGCGAGTGCACGTGCTCAGCGCCAAGTGGACTCGCGATGGAATCAAGTTTGATCAGGCATCACCCAAGCAGGTGCCCTCGATAATGGCGCTGCAAGACATGGCCAAGGGCACAGTCGCAGCGATCAATGGAGACTTCTTCGACATCCACCAGACCGGTGCGCCTCTGGGCATTGCCAAAGATCGGCAGCGCGGACTCCTGCACGCCAATCCAACTGCGTTGACGTTCCTCATAGACGCCGATGGAACCCCTCGGATTCGTCAAGCGAATCTCGTCGGTGGCATCAAGCCACGCGGTCTGGCACGCATTGAACTCTCGGCCAAGAACGCGCCTCGGGTCCCCCCGGGAGCAATCGGTGTCTACACCACAGGCTGGGGTCACATGCCCGGAGGCGATGTGGTGGCTGGTGCCAGCGTCGTACGCCAAGTGGTGATCAAGCGAGGCGTGGTGGTCGCAAACCGCACCACCTTGAGCCCGCCTCGGGTCGCACTCAAGGGCAAAGTGCTGATCGGTCGCGGCGTCGGTGCCGATGCTCTCACCCCCCTAGTTAAAGGTCTGAAAGTGCGGGTGCGTGCTCGCCTCTCGATACCCGTGCAGATGGCACTGAGTGGCGGTGTGGCTCTGCTCAAGGCCGGGGAGGTCGTGCCCACTGATGACCAAGCCCGCCACCCGCGTACGGCGATTGGCATCGATCGCGACAATCAAATCGTGCACCTAGTCGTCGTCGATGGACGATCGGAGTCGAGTTCGGGTTACACCCTGGTCCAGTTGGCGACGCTGATGAAGGAACTCGGTGACGATACCGCGATGAACATGGACGGCGGCGGCTCGTCGGAGATGGTGGCACTCAGTGCGAACGGTGTGCTCGGTGTGCGCAACGTGCCCTCTGATGGGCATGAGCGGCTGGTTGCCAATGGGCTGGGGATCACTTTTCGACCGTAGGGAAAAGTCACAAGTAAACCTGTGACTTTGACGCCTTGCGGGGGAGATCCTCCCCGCAAAGCGACAAACATCCGGGTGAAGCGGCCACGAAAATGCCCCTCACTCAGCGGCTCATCCTGCTCGGTAGGAGACCCCATCCTTGAGCCGCTGGCCGCGGAAGAGTTCATCAAGAGTGACGAAGTGGAAGCCACGCTTTCGCAAAACCTCAATCACCTTCGGCAA
>CALMMO010000347.1 GCA_937868455.1 uncultured Marmoricola sp. | reverse complement strand
TGTTTGCGGGGCGGCTCCGCCGCCGAAGTACGTCGCCTCATCCTGACCGCCAGCGGTGGCCCCTTCAGGGGCAAGTCGAAGGCAGAACTAGCTCAGGTGAGCGTGGCCGAGGCCCTCAATCACCCCACCTGGTCGATGGGCCCGGTGATCACTATCAACTCCGCCACCTTGGTCAACAAGGGCCTGGAGGTGATCGAGGCGAACCTCCTCTTTGGGATCCCCATGGACCGCATCGACGTGGTGGTGCATCCCAGCAGCGTGGTGCACTCGATGGTGGAATTCATCGATGGATCAACCATGGTGCAAGCCAGCCCGCCCACGATGATGATTCCCCTTGCTTTGGGGTTGGCCTGGCCTGATCGGGTGCCCAACGCAGCCGAGCCCGTCGATTGGACCAACCCCAACACCTGGGAGTTCTTTCCCCTCGATGACGAGGCCTTTCCCGCCGTACGACTGGCCCGCGAAGCGGGGGCGGCAGGCGGCACGATGCCTGCGGTCTATAACGCGTCCAATGAGACCTGCGTGCAGGCGTTTCGCGATGGCAGGTTGGCATTCACTGGAATCGTCGAGACGATCGAGGCGGTCATGACCAGGCACGACGTAGTCTCACCAGCAACACTCGATGTCGATCAGGTCTTCGCTGCGGATGCCTGGGCGCGTTCGATCGCCACGGAAATCTTGGAGTTTGGTTCGTGACAGTTCTGCTTTACATCGGCGGCGTGCTGCTGTTCATCCTTGGCTTGGCTGCCTCGATTGGGCTGCACGAGTTTGGCCACTTGATCCCGGCGAAGAAGTTCGGGGTGAAGGTGCCGCGTTACTTCGTGGGTTTCGGCCCGACCGTCTTTTCGCGGCAGATCGGCGAGACCGAATACGGCGTCAAGGCGATCCCGCTGGGTGGATACGTGAAGTTGGTGGGCATGTTGCCTCCGGCCTCGGAGAGCAATCCTGACCGCCGAGAGGGCTGGATGCGCACGCTGATCGCCGATGCGCGCGAGGCTGAGATGGATGAGATCAAGCCCGGCGATGAGGGGCGCTTGTTTTACCAACTCTCCACCTGGAAGAAGTTGGTCACCATGGCTGGGGGGCCGATCACCAACCTCCTGATCGCTTACGCGCTGTTTGCGGCGTACTTCGGCTTCTACGGCACCATCGAGCCCAGCAGTTCCACGGTGATCGGCAGCGTGAGCGCGTGCGCGATCCCGGCAACTGAGGGCGGTCGCGCGTGCAAAGCCTCTGACCCGGTTTCTCCGGCACAGGCCGCGGGCTTCAAGCAGGGCGACAAGATGATCTCGTTCAACGGCACCTCGGTTAAGTCATGGGATCAACTCACCCCGCTGATCAGGGCCAATGGCGGGGCTCAAGCCGAAGTGGTGGTGCAACGCGACGGCTCGACGCTGACCTTGCATCCCACGACTACGGTCTCGCTTCGCCCCGACCTCAAAGACACGACCAAGTACGTCAACGTCGGCTTCTTAGGTGTCTCTCCACTCGAAGTCCAGGTGACGCACGGCCTCGGCTACACCACCAAGCAGATGGGCGTTTTCGTCAGCCTGTCGGCGAAGGCCTTGGTGCAGATGCCGGTGAAGTTGTACGGCGTGGCCCGCACCGCACTGGGTCTGCAACCGCGAGACCGTGAAGGCCCGATGAGTGTTGTGGGAGCAGGTCGCGTGGCCGGAGAGATCGCCTCCACCCCGCGCGGCACGGCCAGTGACAAGTTGGCCTCTTTGGTGATGCTCCTTGCCTCGCTCAATCTCTTCCTGGGGCTGTTCAACTTGGTTCCGCTGCTGCCACTGGACGGCGGTCACATGGCGGGTGCGATCTATGAGGGCATCAAGCGTCGACTCGCCCGACTCGTAGGTCGTCCAGACCCGGGACATGTCGATGTGGCCCGGCTCTTGCCGGTTGCCTACGTCGTGGGTGCGGCGTTCCTTGTGATGAGCCTGCTGCTGATTTACGTCGACATCGTGGCGCCGATTTCGTTGAGCTAAACCTTCAAGGGCTTCACGAACGGGAAACTCAAGACGCCGCGAATGTTGGTGTCCAAGATCAACATCGCCAAGCGATCGATGCCGATGCCGAGACCGCCCGTGGGTGGCATCCCGATCTCCAAGGCGCGCAGGAAGTCTTCGTCCAACTCCATGGCGTCGAAATCTCCCGCTGCGGCTTGCATCGACTGAGCCAACAATCGGCGCCGTTGCTCGATGGGGTTGGCTAGTTCTGAATAGGCCGTGCCCACCTCAGTGCCGTTGATGACCAAGTCCCAGCGTTCGGCGAGACCTGGCTGTGAGCGGTGAGGAGCGGCCAATGGCGAACTGTCGGTCGGGAAGTCGCAATAGAACGTCGGCGCAATGGTCTGGGGCTCCACAAGCTCGCCGTACAACTCTTCGATGATTTGTCCCGAGGTGGCCTCTGGGCGCACCTGCACGTGGTGAGCCTGGGCGATCAGGGCCAACTCGCTGGCTGGAGTCGCCACGCTGACGTCGTGGCCCACCGCTTCCGACACGGCATCAATGACTGCGACGGCCGGCCATGGGGCACTCACGTCGGTCAGCACCGATGATCCGTTGGTGTGCAAGGGCAGCAGTGGCGCGTCATAGACGGCCGTTGCCGCAGCGAGCACCAACTCTTGGGCCAGGCGCCGCATGGCGTTGTAGTCAGCAA
>CALMMO010000346.1 GCA_937868455.1 uncultured Marmoricola sp. | reverse complement strand
TGCGCAAACGCTGAGGCCTCAAGACGGCAGTGTCGATCAGCCCTGGGTCGGTGCGACAAGTCCGCTCCGGCTGCTCGGATATGCGCTGGTTTTGGTGGCGATGGCGTTTTCGCAGCGTGGTAGCGAGTTGGTGGCTGACACCAAGTTTGACCTAGTCACGGCGCCGGGAACGTTTCTTGAGCGTGGATTGCACCTGTGGGACCCCACCGCCGCCTTCGGGCAGTTACAAAACCAGGCCTACGGCTATTTGTGGCCGATGGGCCCCTTTTTCTGGCTCGGCAACCTCGTGCACTTCCCTGCTTGGGCAATCCAACGCGCTTGGTGGGCGCTGCTGTTGTGCCTTGCATTCTTCGGAATCTTGCTCATTGCTCGCAAGCTTCGCTTGGGTAGCCCATTCACCCAGGTGATGGCGGCTGCGGCGTACGTCTTGACGCCACGCATCACCTCAATCCTGGGGAGCACTTCGGTGGAGGTCTGGCCCATGGCCATAGCTCCGTGGGTGCTCCTGGCTCTGATGTGGGGCACGTCAGGAGGCTCGCGGCGCAAGTCTGCAGCCATGGCTGCACTGGCGGTCGCCTGCGCCGGCGGGGTCAATGCTGTCGCAGTTGCTGCCACGCTGCCTTTAGGCGTGCTGTGGCTATTGACGCGTTCGGGTGGATCTGAGAAGTGGAAACTCCTGGGCTTGTGGACCGGTTTCACGGTGGTGGCCACGGCCTGGTGGTGGGCGCCGCTGCTGCTCTTGGGCCGCTACAGCCCACCGTTCTTGGACTACATCGAGAATGCGCGGATCACCACGCTGCCCACGGACATCTCGCGCACTCTCCTGGGTGTTTCAGACTGGGTGGCCTACTTCGCGGGAGCCGATTTCCCCGCAGGCAGCGTGCTGGTGAGCACCTCGTTCTTGCTCATCGACGCCGCCGCGATTGCTGCTGCGGGCCTCGTTGGCATTGGACTAGCCAGCAACCCGCATCGGCGCTTCCTGATCCTGGGTGTGCTATCTGGGGTGATCTTGGTCGGGTTTGGCTATGCCGGGGAGCTTTCAGGGTTCTTTGCCGATCAACGCCACGCCATGCTCGATGGGTCGTTGGCGCCGCTTCGCAATCTGCACAAGTTTGATGTGGTGCTTCGCATCCCCTTGGTCTTGGGTATGGCGCACGCCTTGCATGTCGTACCTAAAGCGCTTACAGATCTCGGCGCCAACTTAAGTCGGCGGGTTCTTACCGCGTCCATGGGGCTTGCGGTCTTTGCAATGACATTGCCTTGGCTCTCGGGGGTGGTTGCTCCAGGGCCTGGTGGCACGAGCGTCCCTGGATTCTGGCGCGAAACAGCTGCCTACCTAGCCGAGCACGACGACGGCACAGTGGCCTTGGAACTACCCGCGTCAGCATTTGGGGTTTACATCTGGGGCAATGTGCACGACGACGTGATGCAGGGACTGGCCCGCTCGCCATGGGCGGTACGAAATGCCATTCCGTTGGCCCAACCTGGCAACGTCCGCTTCCTCGATACCATCACAAATTCTTTGGAGTCTGGTCGACCTGACCCAGACCTAGCTGCCTACCTTGCGGCCAACGGTGTGGGTCGTCTAGTGATTCGAAACGATCTGGATCGACTCATTACGGGGGCCCCCGACCCGGCCATGGTGCGATCGGTCTTGCAGGCGACTCCGGGCCTTCGGCTTGAAACCGCCATCGGGCCAAAGTCTGGCGGTACGGCCTATCACTTCAGTGAGGGTGAAGATGGCAAGCAGGTGCGGGTCACCTCCCGCAGTGGCATGGACTCAGCGGGTCACGTGATCGAGATCTACTCTGTGCAATCGCCCGTGACTGCCACCCTCACCAGTAGCCCAAAGGTGCTTGTTGGTGATCCGAGCCAAGGCAAGCGCTCAGACGTTCGCCAGATGGCTGGGCCTAGTGTCCTCGCCGCGAGCGATGCTCGCATCGCACAAGGACAACTGTTTAGCAATGGGCAAGTCCTGACCGACGGCCTGGCCCGACGTGAGCTCAACTTCGCTTCGGTGCGTTGGAACCAGTCCGCCTCGATGCCTGCGTTGATGCCCTATGCGCTAGCTGGCAAGGAGCACTCACACCGCATCGGCCCAGATGAAGAGTCATGGCAGACCACCGAGATCTGGTCCGGTGATATTTCTGGAGTCTGGGCGAGTTCGTCGCAGGCATACGCGACCGCGATCCCTCCGCTAGACCCGGGATCGCTTCCCGCTGCGGCTTTCGACTCTGACATGAGCACGAGTTGGGCCTCGGATCGGCACCAATCGGCGGCTGGTCAGTGGTGGGAGGCCGACTTTGTCACGCCTCGTGCCGTCACACAGGTGAGCTTGACTTTGGCGCCTGATTCAGTGCGAGTGCCTTCGCTGCGTTTCCAGGCAGGTCGATCGTTTGTGCAGCGCACGGCCCCGAAACCGGGCCAGAGCGCTACCTACGATCTCAACCTGCCCAGTGCGTCCTCACTGCGGATCAGTGCTGTTGGCCAAACCTCGCCTGTCACGGGCTCGGTTGCGATCCAGGAAGTTCAAATCAACCAACTGCATGGGCAGCGACTGCTCCAACTGCCCAAGCCAGTGCCAAACCAGCAGATTGATCTGATCTCTCTCAATAGTCCCCAGGGCCGCAACGGGTGCACTGATTTGGCAGGCAACTTCGTATGTCTGCCCATCGTGGATTCCGCATCCGAAGACGGTGATGTCTTAGCCCGCAGATTTGAGGTGCCAGTCGCTTCGACGTACGTCGTTTCGGCAACCGCATCTCTACGCCGCACCCGAGAGGGCTGGCCTCAGATCCTTGACGCCTCACCTGCCACCATCACAGCCAGCGGTGATCAAGGTCCTATGTTGTTGATGCAGCCTGAGGCCATGATCGACGGGGACCTCGGCACCACGTGGACCGCGACAGATGCGGCCTCATTCGAGGTCACCTTCCGCGCCCCAACGCTGGTGCGTTCCCTGGGCTTTGAGGTGAATCCCGCGGCCGGAGTCTCGGCACCAAAGCAGGTGCAAGTCAGCGACGGTGAAGGCCGTTCGAAGGTGCTTGACGTCGGTCCCGACCAGACTGTGCGACTTGGAAAATGGGAGACAACCTCGCTCAAGATCAAGATCTTGAAGGTCGATACATCCTTTGATTTCGCCGGGCTCAAGTTGACCAAGAACCCTCCTGGACTCAGTGAGCTCGAAGTTAATGGTCAGTCCCTCAACGAGGCTGCAGGCATGATTCATCTGCCCTGTGGCCAAGGTCCTTCCCTTCTCATCGCCGGCCATACAGTTCCTACCTCGGTGGATGGAGCGATCGCGGATCTAAAACGCGGCGCCAGTGTGAGCCTCAACTTGTGTGGCACTAACGAGTTCACGGTCGGTGGGACCACCGATGTGATTGCGAAGCCATCAGCGGCGCTGCGCACCGATTCGGTATCGATGGTGCGCGTAGGTGCGACGCCGGCGAAGGTCACACCCATTGCGGTACGACGTGATACTCGCGGTGCACCCGCGTCGCTCCGCATCTCCCAAGCGCCGACCGATCCTGGACTCTTGGTGTTACCTCGTAACTTCAACGCCGGATGGCAAGCGACCTTGGGCGGGCAGGTGCTGGCGCCACTGGTGGCCGATGGCTGGAAGCAAGCCTGGATTGTTCCGGCTGGTTCGGCCGGGGAGGTCTCCTTCGAGTTCACGCCTCAGCGTGGATATGTCGCGAGACTGCTGGTCGGGCTGTTGGGTTTACTCCTCTGCATTGCGGCAGC
>CALMMO010000345.1 GCA_937868455.1 uncultured Marmoricola sp. | reverse complement strand
GCACCTCGAGCGTCAGTCGGTTTCGGTCGACCTCTCGGTGGCGCAATGGCACGGCTACGTCGACGCCTTGGCCGCCCACGGCTGGGAGCCAGTGGTCTTGCCGGCCCTCGATGAGTGCCCCGACGGGGTCTTCGTTGAGGACACCCTGGTGGTGCGCGATGACCTTGCCGTTATCACCCGACCGATGCACCCGAGTCGACATGCCGAAGTTGCAAGCGCGCAGGCTGCTGTTGAGGAGTTGGGCTACCGATTGGCTCACATCAAGGGTCCCGGGTTCTTGGAAGGCGGCGACGTGCTCACGGTCGGCTCGCGCACGTACGTCGGCCTCACCTTGCGCACCAACCAGGCCGGCGTCGCTCAGTTAGCCGCTGCCCTCGGTGGCGATGTGGTGGGTGTGCCCACCAACCGGGTGCTGCATCTCAAGAGCGCAGTGACCGCCTTGCCCGATGGCCGCGTGATCGGCTTCGAACCCCTCGTCGATGACCCCACCGCCTTCGAGGGATTCACTGCGGTGCCCGAAGAGCCCGGCTCGCACGTCGTACTCCTCGATGATCGGCACCTGCTCATGGCAGCCAGTGCCCCCCGCAGCGCCGAACTCTTCGCCTCGTGGGGCTACGAACCCGTCGTGGTCGACATCTCTGAGTTCGAAAAGCTCGAGGGGTGTGTGACGTGCTTGTCAGTGCGGCTGAGAACTCCCCCGCATTAGCGGGGTGTCGAAATCGCAGGTTAAGTACCCAAGTTGTCACTTAACCCAGGGTGCAACCAGGTGAAGTGCGTGTTATGTCGCGTACGGCGGGAGCCCCCGTCCTATCCCCATGTCTCGCAGTCGACACGATCGCTGCGTACTCACCAACAACTTTGGCCCCCGCTTTGCCCGGCACTTATGCGCTTTGCCCGGGGGATCTCCCCCGCAAAGTGTCAAAGTCACAGGTTTACTTGTGACTTTGACCTGGCTTCGGGCCCACCTAGTCCCCCATATATGGGTCTTGAACCTCACGCACTCCGTGCACAACG
>CALMMO010000344.1 GCA_937868455.1 uncultured Marmoricola sp. | reverse complement strand
AGTTGTGGGGATGGTGATCGCCGCCATCGGCTTTTGGATCGCCCCGCGCACCGGCGCAGAACACGTCGAGGGACTCCTCAGCGCCGAAGAAGTTGAAGCCCGAGCCTTGGGTCAGGCCTGAGCAGACTCCGTAAGAGCCGCATGAATCTCGCGGGTCGCTTTCGAGCGGTTGAGCGTGTAGAAGTGCACGCCCGGGGCACCCAAGGCCAGCAGGGCGCGGCTTAACTCGGTCGCGATGGCGATCCCTTCGGCGCGCAACGCATCTGGGTCATCTCGCAGCGGTTCGATGCGCGCATGCACCTCCTCAGGGAACTCACGGCCTGAGAACTCCACCATGCGTCGCATCGACGCGTAGTTCAGGATCGGCATGACTCCCGGCACGATCGGGAAGTCGACCCCCACGGCGTGCGCACGCTCGATGAGCCCGGAGTAGTCACTGGCGCGCAACACCATTTCGGTGACCGCAAATGTGGCGCCAGCATCCATCTTCCGGCGCAACACCATCGCATCCTCATGCAATGAAGCCGCATCGCGGTGGCCTTCAGGAAACGCAGCGACGCCAATCGAGAAGCCCCCAAATGCTGCGACTAGGGCCACCAATTCATCAGCGTGGTCGACACCGCCTGGAGTCGGCACCCACTCAGTGCCTGGCCCAGCGGGTGGATCTCCACGCAGGGCAAGCACGTGACGCACCCCTGCCTCTTTCAGCGAGGTCAAGATCTCATGCAACTCAGCCATGGTGTGACCAACGCAGGTCAAGTGCGCCACCGGCGTCAAATCGGTTTCGGTCACGATCCGTCGAGTGATCTCGATGGTCCGATCCCGGGTGGTGCCTCCTGCGCCGTACGTCACCGACACGAAGGCTGGGCCAAGGCCTTGGAGTTCATCAATCGAACGCCACAGCACCTCTTCGCCGGCCTCGTCACGGGGTGGGAAGAACTCAAAGCTAAATGAGTGCTCTGGCGCACGCAGTTGCGCAAGAACTTCGCTTTTCCCCCACATCACCCACTAAGCCTAGGCCGCTAGGCTGCCTTGGTGAGCAACAGCGTCGAAGGTTGGGACAGCGCCGGATTTCGCGACCAGGTTCAAGCCGCGCTGTTGGAGTTCGTCGACACCCGCAGTGGTTGGCTCAACGGCCTCGGTGTCGATGCCGAGCGGCTAGTGCACAGTGCCCGTGACAGCGTCAGTGGCGGCAAGCGGTTTCGGGCCGCGTTTTGCTGGTGGGGTTTTCACGCCATCAGCAATGAAGTCGACTCTGCGGCTCTAGTTCGCGCCTGCGCCTCCCTCGAACTTCTCCACGCCAGCGCGCTCGTGCATGACGACTACATGGATGCCTCCGACGTACGCCGCGGTCGACCGGCCACGCACCGCGAATACTCCGCCCTGCACGCCAGCGAAGGCTGGAGCGGCTCAGCTGAGCAGTACGGCGCAGCAGCAGCCATCTTGCTTGGTGACCTGCTGCTGGCATGGTCGGATGAAATGTTACGCACGTGCGGCTTGCCAACCGACAAGGTGGCCTCAGCCCTGCACTACTTCGACCTGACTCGCTCCGAGGTCATCACCGGTCAGTTCCTTGACGTGAGTGCCCAAGCACGCGGCACCAGCGATGTGACCGTTGCGATGAACGTGTTGAGGTACAAGTCAGCCAAGTACTCCATCGAGCGTCCGGTGCACATTGGTGCAGCGCTGGCAGGTGCCGACCCGGCGATGATCGAACACCTCACCAAATTCGGTTTGCCCCTCGGTGAGGCCTTCCAGTTGCGTGATGACCTGCTGGGAGTCTTCGGTGACCCCGAGGTCACCGGCAAACCTGCCGGTGATGACCTGATCGAGGGCAAGCGCACGGTGTTGGTGGCCTTGGCTCTCGACTCTTTGCCGCTCGAGGATGCAAAGCACCTCGACTCCGCGCTCGGCACTGATCTTTCACCGGCCCAGGTGGAGCACCTGCGCCACCTCATCGACTCGTGTGGGGCGCACGCCCAGGTCGAAGAAGCCATCGAGGGGCTCACCCAGCGGGCGCTGGAAGCACTCGATGCGGCACCTATCGACCCGGGCGCACGCGAAGTCCTGCGCGAACTCGCCGCCGCCGCGACCCAACGAGTGCTTTAGTCCAGCGAAGGCACTGAGAGGTCGGGCCCGTCGCCGCGCATCAACACAGCGAATGGGTGAGCCGCGGAGTTCTCACCGGCTCGTTGGTTGAGCACATCAACCGCGACGTCGAAGGCCTGCTTGTCTTCTCGGGCCAATGGCCCCCACCCATCCCAGAGCAGAACCGTTGGCTCGCTCAGATCGCGCAGGCAGTCCAGCAGCGCATCAAAGTTGCGACCGAAATAGTCAGGGAATTCAAACGTCTGCGCGAACGCATCGAGCAACGCGCCCTTGTCTTGGTGAGTCCAGCCATCGACGTACCCGAAACGCCATCCGGCGTGTTCGACCGTGTGGCGAACATCCTCGGGGGTCGCAGCGCTGTGCCAGCGAAAAACTCCAGGGGTGGTGTGTCCGGCCAAGAACCCGGCGAGACCGCTCATTTACTGCCTCCTAATGACCTCAAAAGACCGATAGTGGTCTTGAGTCCAGTAGTACTCCCCTGAAGCGCCTGTGACTATGCGTCGAGGGCCACGATCTGGGGATCCGGGGGTAATCACGGTGTATTCGTGGTAGTAGCCACGTGGTTTCTTAGGCAAAAGCCCTTCGCGGTTCTCAAACGTCGCGCCATCTTGATCAAACTTGAACGGCCCGCGCGCATCAATACGGGCCAGCGTGTCTCGCGCCTGACTGGGCAGGTCGGCTTCAGCTACGACGCCGTTGTGGACCGGCGGGTTTGATGAAGAACCGCCAATGAGGCCTTGCTGCCAGGCCCAGACCAGGCACAGCACGACGGCCAGGAGCAGCGTTCCCCACGCCTTCGCCTTGGGGTTCATTGCTAAAAGGCCATCGCTTGGGCGCGGCGCTTGACCTCAGTGCCCCGGTTTTCCCGCAAAGCATCGATAGGTCGCCCAGGGATCGTGGGGTCCTCGGTGAACAAGAACCGCAACGCTTCGGCGTCGTCGTACCCGCCGTCGTGCAACACAGTGAGCACACCCGGCAATCCCTTCACGATGCCCGAATCATCGATGAGCGCCGCCGGAATTTGCTGCCCAGCTTTGGGTCGTGGCACCACAGCAGCGAGTTGGTGTTCGCGGATCCACTGGCGAACTCTGCTGACACTGACGCCGAGCAACTTTGCTGCGGCTGCCCAATCAAGCCACTCTCCGACAAGTTCATCAAGGTCTAGGTTGTCACTCACAAAGAGGTACTGTGCCGCACTTTTAGTGACAATTCGCAACGACACCACATCACATCGCCTGCGAGATCACCGATGATCCGCGTAAACTCGCGCGGAAGTGCCATGCTCCTTCCCCGCATGGCTCAGCTCGGAGGTCGACGTGGAGCAGCCACCAGCCGATCGGGGGTCTGACCCGTTCATCGGCCGCTTGCTCAACCACAGATACCGCATCGACAAGCGCATTGCCCGCGGCGGCATGGCCACTGTCTATGAGTCCTTCGACACTCGGCTTGACCGCACGGTGGCCGTAAAGATCATGCACCCGGGGATGAGCGGCGATGAGCAGTTCGCCCGCCGTTTCGAGCGTGAGGCTCAATCTGCTGCGCGACTTTCACACCACAACGTCGTGCAAGTCTTCGACCGCGGCGAAGACGACGGCACGTTGTATCTGGTGATGGAGTACGTCCCTGGTCGCACGATGCGCGATCTGATCCGCGCTGAGGCACCTGTCAGCGCGCAACGCGCTATGGCGCTAATGGACCCAGTGCTGGTCGCCATCGCGGCCGCCCACAAACGCAAACTGATCCACCGCGACATCAAGCCCGAAAACATCTTGTTGGGCGCTGATGACTCCACCAAGGTGGCTGACTTTGGGCTTGCCAAGGCCATCACCTCTGAAACGAATGCCAGCGCAACCACCGGGTCCCTCATGGGCACGGTCTCCTATCTCTCACCGGAGTTTCTTGCCGAGGGTTACGCCGACGAGCGCGCTGACGTGTACGCGGCAGGGGTGATGATTTACGAGCTCATGACCGGCGTGAAGCCACACCGTGCCGAAGGTCCTATCCAAGTGGCCTACAAGCATGTCAACGAGGACACTCCACCGCCCTCGGAGATGGTCGAGGACGTTCCCGACTACGTCGATGCGCTCGTGGCCGGTGCCACCGCTCGCGACATGAGCCTGCGGCCACCTGACGCCAACGCCTTGTTAGCTAACGTGCGCAGAGTCGCCAGCGCCCTTGAACGCGGCATCGCCAGCGACCGTCGGCTAGCCGACGAGTTGAGCCCGCACGTGGTCACGCCCATCGAGCCCACGGTCTCTGCGCCGGTTGTGCCTGCGCCCACTCATCTGGGCACCGCAGCGCCCCTTGATCTCACCGACGTGGTCTATGACCAAGAGGAGCAGGAGGCCGCCGAGGAGGCTAGGGAACCCAACTGGAATGTTGGACCTGACCCAACGCGCGAACCAACGCCTGAAGTTGCCCCTGAACCTGCGGCCCCCGATGTTGCGCCCGAACCTGCCGTTCCCGCGATTGCGCTGCCCCGTGCCCGGGCCGCCACCTTTACCCCGGCCAGCAAACGCCGGATCAGTGCCCAACGGCGACGCAGGTTGATCGTTGCCGCACTTGTCGCTCTGGGTCTGCTCATCACTGGCTACTGGCTACTCGTTGCCAGATACACCCACACACCCAGTGTCTTGCGCCTGACTCAAAGTGCGGCCACGGCCAAGGTGAAAGAGGCGGGTCTAAGCCTCAAAGTAGGCGGCTACGACTATTCGGAGTCAGTGCCCAAAGACACTGTCATTCGCACCACTCCAGAGCCCGGAGACCGCATCCTCGATGGTGGCACCGTGGTCGCCGTACTCTCGCGTGGACCTGAGCGTCATGCTGTGCCAAATCTGGTCGGCAAAAGCCTGGAAGACGCCCAGAAGCTCCTTGACTCCGCGGCCCTGGCAACCGGCACCATCACGAAGACCTTCAGCGAAACCGTGGCTGCAGGCAAGGTCATCAAGACAACTCCGCAAGCTGGCATCGAATTACGCCGCGACGCAGTGGTAGATCTGGTGGTTTCCAAGGGACGTCAGCCAGTAAAGATCCCCGATTTCACCAACAAACTTGCGGCCAAGGCCTCCCTTGCCTTGACCAAACTCGGCTTTGTCATCAAACGCACAGCGGCGTTCTCAGACACGGTGCCTGCGGGCAAAGTGATCTCCCAAACCCCCAACTCTGGCACCGGGTTCAAAGGTGACTCCATCAGTCTTGAGGTCTCCAAAGGCCCCGAACTTGTTGCAGTGCCCAACGTGAAGAAGATGGGGGTTGCCGCCGCCAAACAGGCCTTGCGCGCTGCCGGGTTCAAGGTGGTCGCGGTCAAGAGCAAGGTGTGGATTGGCCTGGGTTACGTGTTGAAGTCCGACCCCGTGGGCGGCTCGATGGCCCCCAAGGGCAGAACAGTCACGATCTACCTTGTCTAGCGCCGTGACGTTGTGATGACCGAACGACGCACCTCCCTGCTCGC
>CALMMO010000343.1 GCA_937868455.1 uncultured Marmoricola sp. | reverse complement strand
GTGATCGGCGTCGTGGCACCCAAGGGTGCGCTCTTCGGCCTCGTCTCGGTCGTCGCCGCTGCTATCGCTGTGGGCAACACCTGTGTCGTGATCGCCTCCCAGGAGCACCCGCTGCCTGCGATCACGTTGGCAGAAGTGATGGCCACCTCTGACCTGCCTGGCGGGGTGGTCAACATCCTCACCGGCCCACAGGCCGAGTTGGCGCCGTGGCTAGCCACCCACCTCGACGTGGGCGGTCTGGACCTGACTGGAGTCACCGACCCGGCTCTCGCGACCTCACTCGAGGGGGACGCAGCAGTGAACCTCAAACGCGTACGACGCCCATCAGCATCTGAAGATCTGCTGGCCGCTCCCGCTCTCGACCGGATGACCGGCTTCTTGGAAACCAAGACTGTCTGGCACCCAATGGGCATCTAACTTCGAATATGAGCGCTGCAGAAGTCATCATCTTGGCTGGCCCATCGGGGGCCGGAAAGACCCTGTTAGCTCGTCGGCTTTGCGTGCCTGTAGTGCGCCTCGACGACGTCTACCGTGATCACGACGACCCAGCCCTGCCCCGGCTCGCCGATGGGCTTGTCGACTGGGATGACCCTCGAAGCTGGCGCCAAGCCGACGCCATGGGCGTTCTAGAGCAGTTGTGCTCTGGCGGCGCGTGCGAGGTGCCCGACTACGACATCTCCCAGTCACGTCAGGTCGGGACTCACCAACTCGATGCGCGCGGGGCGGCGTACGTCGTGGCCGAAGGCATCTTCGCTCACCATCTCGTTGAAGAACTGCGCAACCGCGACTTGCTGCTCGAGGCCATCTGCGTCACCCAACCTCCCGTGGTGACCTTCATCCGTCGACTCACTCGCGACCTGCGAGAGAAGCGCAAGTCAGCCCGGGTGCTGATTAGCCGCGGACTGCGTCTGATGCGCCAACAACCGCGAGTCGTGGCCGACGCCCGGGCGCACGGTGCGCGCCCCATGAGTGCCCGGGAAGCCGAAGTACTCCTTGAGCAGTTAACCCGACCATGAAGCTCCTTTGGACCCCCTTGCGCGTGGTGGTTGATCGAGCGCGCGGAGTGGTCTTTCAGGTGCAGAAAAGTCACAGGTTAACCTGTGACTTTGACGCTTTACCCAGGAGATCTCCCCCGCAAGGCTCCAAAGTCACAGGTTTACTTGTGACTTTTCCACCGTTGCGCCAACCAGACAACAACACCTGCGGAAGTTGCACATTGGTCGCGTTGAAGATGCTTCGGCACCCTTGGTACGCCGAGGTGATTCTCTCCTCACCCGACCCGGTTCAGGCTTTCCAACAAGCCGCACTTGGCGTGCTGGGCAAGACGAACGCACTGCTCGATAGTCGAGGGAAACCTCAACTGCCGTGGCCAGCGCGGGGAGGCACTCGTCCTGCGGCGATGGTGCGAATGCTGCACAGCCATGAGGGGTACGGCGACCCGACTAAGCGCTACCGCAACGTCGTGATCAGTCCCAAAGACCCCACTGCGGTCTTCGACCAGATCGTGGCCAACCTCGCCAATGGCGAGCCGACGCCGCTCTATGTCGGCGATCACCGGTGGATGCAGCACATTGTGTTGGTGATTGAGGCTGACGCGCAGCGGCTCACCGCCTTCAACCCGGCTCACGGGGGGCTTGACTACATCACGCGAGATGACTTCGCTCGCGACTCAATCAAAGTCGGGCCGTGGACTCGGCCTTGGTTGGCGATCCTTCCTAGGTAGGTTAGGTGTCATGTCATACGACGCACTTGGCACCCGTGCCCACCCCACCCTTGGTCTCGACACCTTTGGCGATGTGCCCGGAAGCGACCTCGCCGCCCATCCCCAGGTGATTCGTGAGGTGCTTGCCGAAGGCGTACTCGCCGATGAGGTCGGCGTCGACTACATCGGATTAGGCGAGCACCACCGCGTCGACTACGCCATCTCCGAACCAGACGTCATCTTGGCCGCCATCGCTGCCCGCACCAGTCGCATCCGACTAGGCACCGGGGTCACCGTGTTGAGCTCAGATGACCCAGTGCGTGTCTACGAACGCTTCGCCACCCTTGATGCCCTCTCCAACGGTCGGGCAGAAATCCAACTGGGCCGCGGGTCGTTCATCGAGTCGTTCCCGTTGTTTGGCTTCCGTCTCGAGGACTACGACCGGCTCTTCGCCGAGAAACTCGATCTGTTCACGCACCTGCAAACCGAGGAACCGATCCACTGGGAAGGCACCTTCCGCCTCCCCTTGGCCGGACAACGGGCCTTCCCGATCACAACCGCTGGCAAGGTCCCGGCCTGGATTGCAGTGGGCGGCACCCCACAGTCGGTTGTGCGCGCCGCGCAGTACGGCCTGCCTCTGGTGATGGCAGTCATTGGCGGCTCACCTGCGGGGTTCGTGCAACTGGCTGACCTCTATCGCCGGGCATTGGCTGAGTACGGCCACAGCGAACTCCCCATCGCCATGCACTCACCGGGTCACGTCGCGGCAACCGATGCCGAAGCGCACGAGCAGTTGTATCCCCACCAAGCTGAAGTCTGGACCCGCTTGGGACGTGAGCGGGGGTGGCCGCCGTACACCCCTGCAGCCTTCAAGGACGCCGCTAGCCCGACAGGTTCGATCTTCGTCGGTTCACCTGACACGGTGGCCACCAAGATTGTGTGGGCGATCCGGACGCTGGGGCTCTCACGGTTCCAGTTGAAGTACTCCGTGGGCGGACTCCCCCACGACCAACGTCTCGAATCGATCCGCCTTTATGGCACTGAGGTCATCCCGCGGGTACGTCGCCTGCTTGCTGCTTGAGCGCGGCGTAGCCAGGCTTGATGACCGTGTTGATCAGCCGCAATCGCTCATCGAATGGCAAGAACGCTGACTTCATCGCGTTGATGGTGAACCACTCCAAATCGCTGAGCCCATAGCCGAAGGCTTCGCTCAACGCCGTCATTTCGCGAGTCATGGATGTGCCGCTCATGAGCCGGTTATCGGTGTTGACGGTGACTCTGAACCTCAGTTTCGTCAGCAGGCCAATCGGATGCTCAGCAATGGAGGCAGCTGCACCCGTTTGCAGGTTGGAAAATGGACACATCTCCAGTGGGATGCGCTTGTCTCTGACATAGGCCGCCAACTGCCCAAGTTCGACCGATCCATCATCGTTCACGGTGATGTCGTCGATGATGCGCACACCATGGCCAAGTCGATCTGCACCACACCACTGAATCGCCTGCCAAATCGATGGCAACCCGAACGCCTCGCCGGCGTGGATGGTGAAGTGAGCGTTGTTGCGCTGGAGGTACTCAAACGCGTCCAGATGCCGTGTGGGCGGGTAACCCGCCTCCGCCCCGGCGATGTCGAACCCGGCGACACCGCGATCACGCCACGCCACGCTCAACTCCGCGATCTCGCGACTGCGGGCCTGGTGCCGCATGGCGGTGAGGATCTGGCGTACGACGATGCCCGTGCTCGCCATGCCGTCCTCAAAGCCGACCTGCACCGCAGCGACGACGTCCTCAAGCGTCAGACCAACGGCTAGATGCTGCTCTGGGGCATAGCGCACCTCGGCGTAGACCACCCCGTCAGCGGCCAGATCTTCAACACACTCGCGAGCCACCCGCGAAATCGCGGAGGCCGTTTGCATCACCGCAACGGTGTGGTCAAACGTCTCGAGGTATCGCTCCAGCGACCCACTATCGGCCGACTCAGCAAACCACGTGCCAAGCGCCTCAGGAGTGTCCGCCGGCAGCGCATGACCGATCTGTGCCGCCAACTCAACGATGGTCGCTGGGCGCACCCCGCCATCGAGGTGATCGTGCAACAGCACCTTGGGTGCACTGCGCACCACCTCTGCACTCAAACTCATGCCTGCTCCTCATCTCGGTTTGCCAACTCGGGAGCGAACGCGGGCAGACACACTGCGACGTACTCCGTCTCCAGATCTCCAGTCGAATAGCGAACTCTCTCACCTGCCCGGGTCAAGATTGCTTGACCCGCGACAACTTGCAGCACTCCATCTGGGGTATCGACCACCACCTGGCCGCGAAGCACAAGGGTGTACTCATCAAAGCGCGGTGTCTGGAACGGCTCAGTCCAGTTGGGTGGTGCGACCATGTGGGCGATGCTGAGCGCGTCGGTTGCAGAATTCACCCTGCCGACGTACTCATCGATCATCTTGCCCCCCGGCACTGGGATGCGGGTCGGGGCGGGGATAAGTTCAGCCATGAGAGGCATCCAATCAGAGGAGTGGAAATAGTGCGCGTCTTCACCACATTCGATGAGGTCACCGCAGCAGCCGGGGAAGAACTCGGGGCAAGCGAGTGGGTTGAAATTGACCAAGACCGGGTGAACAAGTTCGCCGAAGCGACCGGCGACTTCCAGTGGATCCATGTCGATGTGGAAAAGTCCGCTGCTGGCCCGTTTGGCGGCACCATCGCGCACGGCTATCTCACCTTGTCGCTCGTCCCCTGGCTTGGCTCACAGGTCTTCGCGCTCGACACCCCTGGCGCCAAACTCAATTACGGCGTCAACAAGGTCCGATTCCCTAACCCGGTGCTTGTCGGTTCCCGAGTGCGCGCACACGTGACCATGGGTGAAGTCACCGACTTGCCAGCAGGCAAACAACTGACGTTGAAGTACACCGTCGAAATCGAGGGCCAAACCAAGCCTGCGTGTGTCGCTGAGACTGTGGTGCTTTTGCTGGCCTGAGCTCGGTCGACAGCTGTCGCAACCCGGGGCGGGCGCTCGGATTAGAAATCTGCTGCACCACAGAGGTGACGACATCGCGCACCTGGTCCCCATGGCCCATGACTTGCTCGTAGCTAAACCGCAGCACGGTCCAACCCTCACTGACCAACGCGTTGTATCGGATCGTGTCGGCCGCGAGCGCAGCCCGATGGCCATGAAACTCAAATGAATCGGCCTCGATGACCAATCTCAACTCTGGGTCCACAAGGCTGGGTCGCACATCCCTGTCAACCAAGGCGATCACGCGCTGGGGTTGGACTCGCAGGCCCGGGACTTCGAGGCATGCTGCGCGCAGGCATGATTCAAATGGATTGGCCGATCGCGCATCTGCGTGCGCAGCCACCCGACGCAACTGAGCACATCCCGGACCTCGTGCCGTCGCCGCCAGCGCCACCAGCCTTTTATTGCTGTAGCCGTGCCGTAACGCAGAGTCTGCGATCGCCAAGGCCTCGTCAAAAGGCAGACCGCGCCCACACATGTCTAGAGTCCGATCAGGTGACGTTGCCCGGCCGACCACGTCATCGGGTCCAAGTCGCGCGCGGTGCACGATGAGCTGAAAATGCGCCGAGGCATCGATTCTTGCGAAGTGAGGGAAGATGACGTGGGGTAGCAAACCCACAGACTTCACTTCCCAGCCAAGATGCACAGGTAGCCCCCGCACTCTCTGGCCAGACTCGCCCCATCCTGGTCAGAGTCAGCCGCGAACCTCCCATTGGAAAGGCGCACTACGGCGCCTGAGCGCACCGCACGCTCAAACGCGCGGCGAGACGTGAGCGCGATCAACTGATGACGGCGCGCCACGCCGCCCAAACTCGCGAGCGCCTCGCCAATGTCC
>CALMMO010000342.1 GCA_937868455.1 uncultured Marmoricola sp. | reverse complement strand
TCCTCTTTCTGTGGCTGAACCCAAAGGCCAGCCTACCGTTTAGGCTCCGCCGACTTGTTGCCCACCGTCCCATGTCCCCCTTTGGAGGGACAGATATGTGACAATCCAACCGTGCGGACGCCGAACTTCCTTGTCGTGGGTGTCGCGCGCGCTGGCACAACTGCTGTGGTCAAGGGCCTCAGCAGACACCCACGGGTCGCCATCACGTCGCCTAAAGAGCCGCACTACTTTGCGCTCCACGGCACCGTTCCGGCTTTCACCGCCCCAGGTGATGACGTGATGATCAACAACTCAGCCATCACCAGCGAGGCTGACTACCTTGCGCTCTTTCCTGCTGGGAACTTTGAGGCCAGCGGCGATGGGTCGACCTCGACGTTCTACTACTACGAACATGCCATCCCGGAAATTTTGCGGATGAACCCAGACATGAAGTGTGTGGTGATGCTTCGTGAGCCGGTTGAACGGACCCTATCGGCGTACCAATACCTCGTCTCGCGTGGCTATGAGAGTTGGCCGGATCTGCTGGACGCAATCAAAGCTGAGCCCGGGCGGATCGAGCGGGGTTATCACCACCTTTGGCACTACGAAGCAATGAGTCACTACACCGAGTCGCTGTCGGCCTTTCGCGATGCGCTGGGTCCGGACAACCTTCGCGTGGCCTTCCAGGAGGACCTGCGGCGTGACGCGGCCAGTGTTCTTGTGCCACTGCTTCGGTTCATCGGTACTACGCCCGCGCCCGGTGAGGGTGACCCGCTGGAAGAAGTAAATAGTGCGGGCTCACCGCGCAACCGGTTGATGTCGAGTGCTGTGGCGCTTCTAGGCCGCCGGGCCAAGGCACGCGCCTTCGTGAAATCGGTGACGACCTGGGAAACCAGGGAGCGTTTGAGGCGCAGTCTGTTTCGCCAACGCACTGGAGTCGACTACCGGTTGCGTAAGGAGCTTGGCCCTAGGTTTGCCGCGGAGCGTGCGCAACTGCGCACACTCGTGAGCGGCATAACCGTCAATGAGCAGCTTCCTGAGTGGCTCGCCTCGGACTAATCCGGCGACCTGTCACCGGCAAGGTTTTGGTCGAGTTGGGAAACAAACGGAGCCCCAAACATCGGCAAACCTTCGGTCTTGCGGATCAAGCCCCAGGCGATGGGAACTATGGCGATCATGATCAATCCGGCGTAGGCAGCCAGCATCGGGTTGAACTCGCCCTTAGAGTCGAGCAGCGGAGTCCATCCGGCTTTGCCGAGCAGGGCGACGCCAGAGATGACTAACACCACGACGATGCCGCGCCGGATCATCGACTGCGGCACTCTGGGGGCGATTCGGCTACCGATGATGGTGCCTGGGAATGAGCCGATGACCAGCGGGATCAAGATTGACCAAGCCAGCCCAGTCAACGTGATGTTGGAGATCGCGGCTGCGAGCACGAGGGGTACCGCTTGCACGAGGTCTGTGCCGACCAGGCGTACGGCGGCCAGTCCTGGATAGAGCATCAGCAGGGCAATCATGATCACTGACCCAGAGCCGACGCTGGTGATGCCCACCAGGAGTCCGCCGAGCATGCCCACCAAAATCGTGGGGATCGGTCGAACCTCGGGGTCCTCGTCGAGCACGTGAGAGTTTCGGCGCACGCGACGCAGGTTCACCCACAACCGTGCTGCGTAAGTAGCGGCGGCCAGCAACAGGGCGAATCCGATGCAGAGCTTGAGTGCGCTGTTGATGGCATCCGTGTCGGTGCCAACAAGCCAGCGAAGCAGGTAGGGGCCGAGCAATGCCATGGGCACCGAGCCCAGCGCCAACCAGCCCGCCAATTTGAGGTTTGGCGAGCCGTGCCGCTTGTGTGTGATGGCCCCGCCGGTCTTGTAGATCGCGGCTGCCGTCAGGTCGGCTGTGACGACCGTGGCGGCGTCACCCACGCCCAAGAAGAGCAGCGCCGGGGTCATCAAGGCGCCACCTCCCATGCCGGTCAGTCCAACGATGATGCCGACGAAGAATCCGGCTGCGAGAACACCGAGAAATGCGGTGCTGATGAGGTCAGTCACAAGGGCTCCAATGCGTAAGTTCGACAAAGACTACTGTTTTACTCGACAAAGTGGCAAATGGGCATCCGCCAGCCACTCGCATGAGGCTTAAATGTCGAGCAGTCCGTGCGCTCGAAGCGCATCGAGTACGTCGCCCAGCGCCGCCTCGATCGTCCGCCCGGTCGTGTCAACCACCACGTCGGCATCTGCAGGCACCTCATAGGGGGAGGAGATGCCGGTGAATTCGGGGATGAGTCCTTGCCGAGCCTTGGCATAGAGACCCTTCTTGTCTCGGCGCTCGCACTCCTCCAAGGGGGTGGCCACATGCACCAAGAAGAAGATGCCGCCGGCCGCATCGACGTACTCGCGGACCTGTTGGCGAGTGCTGTCGAAGGGCGCGATCGGCGAACAGATGGCAAGTCCGCGGTGTCTGCTGATCTCTGCTGCTACCCAGCCGATGCGTCGGATGTTGGTTTCGCGGTCCTCTTTGGAGAAGGTGAGCCCGGCGCTGAGATTGCGGCGCACGACGTCGCCGTCAAGGCTGGTCACAGTGCGCGAGCCGTCCTCAAGTAAGAGGTCGTGCAAGGCGCGAGCGATGGTGGACTTTCCGCTACCGGAGAGGCCGGTGAAGAACACCACGAGGCCGCGCTCGTCTAGCGGAGGCTGATCGTGCTCAACGACCTTGGCGATG
>CALMMO010000341.1 GCA_937868455.1 uncultured Marmoricola sp. | reverse complement strand
CAGAGGAGTTCGTGGTCGAAGACGAAATCTTGACCCACGCCCGCGACCGCTCCAACGAGGTCGGCGTCACCCCGGTCGGCTCAGGTGCGGGCGCGGCTTTGCGGTTCCTGGCCGCCGTACTCAACGCCAAAGCTGTCGTCGAAGTGGGCACCGGCACAGGGGTCTCGGGGCTGTGGCTCCTGCGCGGCATGGCACCCGACGGCATCCTGACTTCCGTCGACACCGAAGCCGAGCACCAACGACTGGCGAAGCAGACCTTTGCGGAGGCCGGGATCGCAGCCAACCGCACCCGACTGATCGCTGGCGCGGCCCTCGAAGTGCTGCCACGCATGACCGATGCCCACTACGACATCGTGTTTTGTGACGGTGACAAGCAGGAATACAGCGCCTACCTCACCCAGGCACTGCGACTGCTGCGACCCGGTGGCGTGGCGGTGTTCGATAACGCACTGTGGCATGACAAGGTGGCCGACCCCTCGCAGCGCGACCCCGACACCGTCTCGATCAGAGAACTTGGTCGTTTGGTCGCCGAACGCGACGATCTGGTGCCGTTGATGCTGCCCATGGGCGATGGCCTGCTTATGGCCAAAAAGGCCTAACTGTCAGCCTTCAAGCCACTCCAGCAACAACCTGGCGCCGAAACCTGTCGGGCCTAATGTCCACTCGGCCACGTCGCGAGGGGCATCTCCCACCGAGGCGATATCGAGGTGAGCCCACGGCAAATCACCAACGAAGTGTTGCAAGAACAAGGCGGCGGTGATGGCCGCCGCTGAACCCGGAGCGTTGTCGGCGTCGGCCACTTTGCTGGCCAGTCGATCCTCGTACAAACTCGACAACGGCATCCGCCACAGCGGCTCACCGACACTTGTGCCGGCCGCAAGCAGGTCCCTGGCTAAGTCATCCTCATTGGCAAAGAGCCCACCAAGGTCTTGCCCCAGGGCAACCTTGACCGCGCCGGTCAGTGTCGCCACGTCGACCAACGTGGTGGGCTTCAGCCGGTCAACGGCATAGGCGAGGCCGTCTGCTAGAACCAGTCGACCCTCGGCATCAGTGTTGGTCACCTCAGTGGTGCGACCGCCGTAATGCGTGATCACATCGCCAGGACGCAGAGCGGAACCGCTGATGGCATTTTCAGCCAAACACAGCAGGCCGGTGACCTTCACCGGACACTCCATCTGAGCCAACTGCGCCATCGCTGCGAGTACGACGGCAGCGCCGGTCATGTCGCGTTTCATGCTCACCATGGAGGCAGTGGGTTTGATCGAAAGGCCACCGGTGTCGTAGGTAATACCTTTGCCAACCAGGACAACGTGCTTCTTTGACCGTCGGCGCGGCTCATAGGTGACCTCAACGAGCACGGGAGGCGTAGCAGAGGCCTGCCCGACCGCCAGCAGGCCGCCAAAGCCACCTTTAGCCAAAGCGTCGTGGTCTCGCACCTTGATGGTGAGACCGTGATCAGCAGCTACCTTGCGTGCTTCGCCAGCGAACCACGCAGGGTTCTTGATGTTGGACGGCACACTGGCCCACGCCCGGGCCTGCCACGAGGCGGTAGCTAGCGAAACGGCTTTATCGAGTTCACGAGGGTCAATGTCACTGGATGCCAACACGACGTTGCCTACCGGCTGGAAAGGCGCGCCGCCACTCTTGAGGTGGTAGCTAAATGACCCGAGCACCAAACCCGCCACGACGGCTCGCAGTGCGGAGCGTTCGGATGTGCCATCGCGTCGGGCCAGATGGATGGTGGTGGCCACCGACTTGTGATTGCGGGTCGCCCGGGCCACTTCGGCGCCGGCGCGACGCAGTTCATCGATCGATCCTCGACCGACTCCAATCAACAAGATGGAGGTCAGCGTTGGGTTGCTGGCAATGCCCCCAGCAATGCCCCCAGCAATGCCCACAGCCATGGGCACTCGCAGCACCTCACCAGCGACACCCAGGAACCGTGCATCGTGGGCGATCGCCAGCAGATCAACGTCAATGCCCTCGATGCCAGGACCAATGACTAGCTCACCAGCCTCAGTGGTGCCAGCGCCGAGTGCGACCACCTGAGCGTCACGAACAAAAGCGGGTGCCTGCGGGCTGGCTGCGAAGTGGGGAGCCGAGACTTGGTGCACCCCCGCACCCTATAAGAATGCCCCCGACACGAGAGCGGACTCTCGCATCGGGGGCACCGTTTAAGACTTGGCTACCCGACCACGCTCTTCAGCGCGTCGCCCAAAGCACCGGCCTCCTCAGCGTTAAGTTCGACCACTAGTCGGCCACCGCCTTCGAGCGGCACCCGCATGACGATGCCACGTCCCTCTTTGGTGACCTCCAGCGGACCGTCCCCCGTCCGCGGCTTCATTGCCGCCATGTGGATACCTTCTTCCTTGAATGCCTGGGTGCGCTCTGTGCGCTACTCGCGACACCCATTATTCCCCATCAGGCCCAATGCGGTCGCCTCGAAGCGGCTGCTGAACACGAAGGAGGCGCAATGAGCGCCGATCACGAGGTAGTCAGCTACGACATCGAGGGTGGCGTGGCCACCATCCGACTCAACCGTCCCGAGGCAATGAACGGCCTAGATTTCGCGGCAAAACACGCGCTTTTAGCCGCGGTTCGAGCAGCCGCAGACGATGACACCGTGCGCTGCGTCGTGCTCACTGGGACCGGCCGAGCGTTCTGTGTGGGGCAGGACCTCAAGCAACACATCGAAATCTTGAACTCCGGCACCCCCGCGGCGCTCTTCACCACCGTCGAAGAGCACTACAACCCCATCGTGACCGCGCTGGCAACTATGCCCAAGCCGGTTGTGGCCGCGGTCAACGGCGTTGCTGCAGGTGCCGGCATGTCGCTGGCGATGGCCGCTGACCTGCGCATTTGCGCCGCGTCTGCTGGCTTCAACACCGCCTTCGCAGGCGTCGCGCTCAGTTGTGACACCGGGGCTTCCTGGCTGCTCCCCCGACTCGTGGGCCAATCAAAGGCCATGGCTTTGCTCTATTTCCCACGCACCATCAGCGCCGACGATGCCCCGCAGCTGGG
>CALMMO010000340.1 GCA_937868455.1 uncultured Marmoricola sp. | reverse complement strand
GGCCCGGAAGCTCACCGCGTTGCACGCCGTACTGCGCCATCAGGAGGTCCAAGACGGTGGTGACCAACCGGCCGCCGATGCGGCGAGCAGGCACTCCGCGGCCTTCAAAGACCACCTTGCCGTCGGGGGCGTCGAAGCGAGGTAGTTGAACCGTGACGGCTTCGTCGTGTGCCTCGATCAGGCTCAGCACCGGGTCGATGTCGGCCAGATCAAGGTTCCACTTGCCCATGCCTTCATCGCCGTACCTGAATCCGACAGAGCCGTTGGGCACGGCCACCTTGTCGGTGGTCGAGTCAAGCACCACGGGCTTCCACATGGCGTTCTCGCTGGTTGCCTCGGCGATGTCGAGATCACCTGCGACGAGGTACTTGCCAGCCTCGAAGCCACGCTCGGTTTCGGCGAGTGTCACCAAGAAAGGCAAGTCGGTGTAGCGCTTGTCGTAGTCAGTGAAGAAGGGCACTTGAGTGTCGGCGAAGTACTCCTTCAACAGCACGTGCCCGATGCCCATCGCCAAGGCGCCGTCGGTGCCCGGATCGCAGGTGACCCACTCGTCGGCGAACTTCACGTTTTCGGCATAGTCGGGGGCTACCGCGACGACTTTCTGGCCGCGGTAGCGAGCCTCGGTCATCCAGTGGGCATCCGGGGTGCGAGTCATCGGGACGTTGGAGCCCCACATGATCAGGTAGCCCGCGTCCCACCAGTCACCTGACTCGGGCACATCGGTCTGGTCGCCGAACATTTGCGGGCTCGCATTGGGGAGGTCGGCGTACCAGTCATAGAACGACAACATCGGGGCGCCGATGAGTTCGAGGAAGCGAGCGCCGGAGGCATAGGAAACCGGACTCATCGCCGGGATGGGGGAGAAGCCAGCGATACGGTCTGGGCCGTAGCGCTTGACGGTAAAGACATGTGCGGCGGCGACAAGTTCGCTGGCCTCGGCCCAGGTGGAGCGCACCAAGCCACCCTTGCCACGCGCTGACTTGTAGTGCGCCGCCTTCGCTGGGTCGGTGACGATGCTTTCCCAAGCTTTCACCGGGTCGCCGTGCTCGGCCTTGGCAGCGCGGTAGAGCTCGAGAAGGGCGCCACGCACATAGGGGTACTTAATCCGAGTCGGACTGTAGGTGTACCAAGAGAACGCTGCGCCTCGGGGGCAGCCGCGAGGTTCGTACTCCGGCTTATCTGGACCGGTTGAGGGATAGTCAGTTTGTTGAGCTTCCCAGGTGATCACACCGTCTTTGACGTAGACCTTCCATGAGCACGAACCCGTGCAGTTGACCCCGTGAGTGGAGCGGACCACTTTGTCGTGTGCCCAACGGTCGCGGTAGAAGGCGTCGGCCTTACGACCGCCGATTGCATGCAGGGTGCGTCCGTCTTCGGAGACCTCGGCCTTAGTGAAGAACTTCCTAGTGCCGATCAGTGCCTCCGTGAGGGGGCTGTTGAGGCTGGATTCGGTGGAGGTCATTGGTCTTCCTTGGATTCGAGGCGTGCGCCAAAGGGGGTTCGGGTCGTGACATGGGCTCGGCATAGGTGAGGCTGCAAAAAGGGCTCGAGACTGACGGCGGTCTCGTGCTCCCCGAGTTGTTCCATCGAGCCGGCAATGAGGCCGCGGTGAATGCCGCAGACAACAGCGGTGTTGCTGTGGCCAGCTCCAGAAATGGGCAGTGGACCAGATCGATGACGGCAGTCCGGCCCCCATCTTGGGTGCGCACGTTGGGGGTGTAACCCCACTCCTGCAACACGTCGATCATGTGGCCGATCTTGGCCAGCCAGGCCCCAGCGCTTGAGGCAGGAGTGGTGGAGTCTTGAGCGACATTGCGCCGCGCCCACCTGCGCCCAGCTTCGTCGGGTCGAATCGTCACACCCTCGTCATGGGCCAGGGTCAGTGTCTCGGCAAGCAGAGCAGTTAATGTGCCGAGCGCCTCTTGATCGCGATGGGTGTCGAAGGACCCTGGAGCCACTGAATACACCTTCTTTGGGCGGCCGGCTCCGGGTTGTTTGATGAATTCGCTGGTCACAATCCCGGCCCCGTTGAGCTGGTCGAGATGGAACCGCATGGTCGTGACATGAAGGTCGAGGGCGGTGGCGAGTTCGGCTGCGGTGAGCGCTCCTCGCTCAGTGAGTACGTCGACTGCCAGACGTCGAACAGGCGAGGTAAGCAGCATCGCTCCCTGTGTCGGTTCCACGCGGTTCTCCTTTTGTACGAGTCATTCCTTTATATCCTAGACGATTGTGCCCCGTCCATTGTGGCGAAGCACACGGGAGGGAACTCGCGGAGCGATTGGCGCGCCTTAAGTATTCGGGTGTAGCGTCCAACTGTTATAGAGGAACACGATCATCTAAAAGGGTCTCAATGTCTCAGCTCACCCAA
>CALMMO010000339.1 GCA_937868455.1 uncultured Marmoricola sp. | reverse complement strand
CCTCGTTCGCGGCCTCGACACAAGCAGCGATCGCGGTGGCCAAGGTGTCGGCCTGCAGCCGGAACGTCGGGCCACTCACACTCATCGATGCGATGACGTCACCATGGGCATTTCGGACGGGTGCGGCAACCGCAGTGAGACCGATTTCCAGTTCGTCGACAGCCACGGCATAGCCATCGCTGCGCGCCTTGGCTAGCTCCTCAATGATGGCCGAACGCTTGGTGATCGTGGAGCCCGTGAAGGCTGGGAGCCTGCCCAACATCTCGCTGAGCCGGTCAGGCTCGAGCCCACTCAACAGCACCTTGCCGTTGCTCGTGGCGTGCAGGGGCACGTGCTGGCCAACCCAGTTGTGTGACTGCAAGGCGCTAGACCCAGCGACCTGGTCGAGATAGAGAGCGGAGTTGTCGCTGAGCACGGCGACGTTGACGGTCTCACCGGTGCGCTGAGCGAGTTGTCGACAGATGGGCCGAGCCTCTTGTACGACGTCTAGACGTGCCGTCGTCGCGCCTGCCAACCGCAGTAGACCGACACCGAGGCGGTATTTGCCTCGCTCTTCGGTCTGCTCGATGAGCCCGCGCTGCTCAAGGGTGGCGATGAGTCGAAATGCGGTGGACTTGTGCACACCAAGTTCGCCAGCGACCTCGGTCACGCCCATCTCACCGTGACGGGCCAGCAACTCCAAGATCGTCACGGCGCGATCCACCGACTGCACTGACCCTGTTGCGGCCTCCACACCAGTGTTGCTCATGGCGCAACAGTAGCGGCCGAGGGTGGATCTAGCTCCGCAGCAGCGCGAATCTGATCGAGCCATTGATCCATCGAGGAGGCAACGACACCGATGTTGACGATCGTGGCCCCGGCATCGTGCACCCGCCCTAACGTGTCTCGCGCGGCCTCGGGTGCGCCGATGGGGTCGATTGGGATGCCCGCTGGAAGCACCACCTCAAACCCCGGCGGAATGTCAAAGGCAGCGAGCGCTGAGCGATAACCACCAAACGTCATGCCGAAGGGTTGCCAGCCATCGCCCAACTCGACCGCACGACGCAGCGATCGCCTCGTCGAGCCACCCACCCAGATCGGCACGCTCGAGCGGTGCGAGGTCGGGTCGATGACGAAGTCGCTGAAGTCGTAGTGCTGGCCTTGAAATCGCGGCTCACGCTGACCCCACGAGGCCTTAATCGCTCGCAAGGCCTCATCAGCGCGCTCCCCGCGATCGGAGTACGACGCGCCCAGCAACTCAAACTCCTCAGGCAAGGAGCCAACACCGACTCCCAAGACCACACGACCGCCGCTGAGTCGGTCGAGCGTGCCGTATCTCTTCACCACAGCTAGCGGGTGGTGATAGCCGAGCACCAGGACCTGCGTGAGCAGTCGGATCCGTGAGGTGTGGGCGGCCAAGAACGACAAGGTCGCCAACGGGTCCCAGTAGGTGCCCCCACGCTCAGCCGCAGCCGCCGTGGGCACGGCAACGTGCTCGCTGACCCCAATGTGGGAGTAGCCCAGTTCGTCAGCCAGTTTGGCGGCTTCGACGAACTGCTCTGGCCCCACGTGGTGTTCCCACGCCGGGGTGTAAGCCGGGTGCGCGATCACACCAGGCGGCATCAAGCCCATCCGTAGTGCGGGCACGATTGGTGGCCTTTAGTCGCCGAGTTCGAAGCGGCGCCGGTCGACGTACTCACGCAACTCGGCGTCGATCGCTGAGTCGAGTGGCGGTTGTTCGTAGTCTTCGAGCTTTTGCTTCCAGATCTTCGAGGCGCGTGCCGAGGTGTCGTTGCCACCGTTGCGGTTCCAGCGCTCGTAGGTCTCCGAGGAGGAGAGCAGCGGGCGGTAGAAGCAGGTGCGGAAGCGTTCCATGGTGTGCATGGCGCCCAGG
>CALMMO010000338.1 GCA_937868455.1 uncultured Marmoricola sp. | reverse complement strand
CCATCCACGACCACAGGTACCAACACCGGCAAAGACCAGACGGACAAATCAGCTTCACCAGACGGCCCTAAACCGTCTCAGCCAATGCGCACCCGCTCGGCAGGGCGAATCTGCACACAACCCCAAAACCTGACACCCATTCAGGTGAGTCCGCTCACAAACAGCCGCTGTCCCTCGCCCAGGCAGACAGGGGCGTCTAGTCTCGGGGCGTGGCTGATTACCCCTACACCGACCGCTTCGAGGTGCACCGGACCCTGCCGGCCAAAGGGCGCGCACGCGCTGAGATCTTGGCTGAGCTCGAAGAGATGGCGAAGTCTGAGAACGCGACCTGGGAGACGGGGCAGTGCTCGGGCACGATGTACTGCGGCGATCACGACCACTACGACTTCTTGAACGAAGCGTTCGGCAAGTTTGCGCACGTCAACGCACTGCAGCGCGACATGTGCCCAAGCCAGACAAAGTTCGAGGGCGAGATCATTGCGATGGCCCTCGACCTCTTCAATGCACAAGAGGCCACCGCCCGCGGGCATGAGCCGGCTGGGCTGGTGACCTCCGGTGGCACTGGGAGCATCTTGCACGCGCTGCTGGCCTACCGAGAGTCGGCGCAGAAGGCCAAGCCCAACTTCGTGAAGCCCGAGACCGGGCACCCCGCGTTCGACAAGGGCTGCCACCTGTTTGGCATTGAGTTGCGAGAGGCGCCGGTCGACCCGGTGACCACGAAGGTCGACGTACAGGCCGTCGCGGACCTCATCGACGAGAACACCATCGCGATCATGGGATCAGCCTGCAACTACGGCTACGGCACCATCGACCCCATCGCTGAACTGGCCGAGCTCGCCCAAAGCCGGGGCGTTGGCATGCACGTTGACGGCTGCCTGGGCGGGTTCATCCTGCCGTTCGGTGAAGAACTCGGCATCGAGGGCATCCCGCCCTTCGACTTCCGCATCCCAGGCGTGACCACGATCAGTGCGGACACCCACAAATACGGCTACGCATTCAAGGGCTCATCGACGCTGCTGTTTCGCGACAAGGCGCTGCGCAACTCGCAGTACTTCCACCTGCTGGAATGGACCGGCGGCAAGTACATGTCGCCAGGCATGGACGGCTCGCGCTCGGGCGGCAATCTCGCCTCCACTTGGGCCGCGATGGTCAGCATGGGTCGCGAGGGATACCTCGGCTACGCCAAGAACATCTTCGCCACGGCCGCGGCCATGCAAGCCGCCGTACGATCCCACCCGGAGTTGCGGATCATGGGCGACCCGACGTTCTGCTTCAGCTTCACCTCCGACGTCTTCGACATCTATCACGTCATGGACCACATGGCCCCGAAGGGCTGGCGGTTCAACGGGCAGCAGTACCCCAACGCCATCCACATGGCCGTCACCCGCCCACAAACGAAGCCGGGCGTTGTCGACTCGTTTGCCAGCGATCTGGCCGAGGCAGTTGCCTACGCACGCACGAAGGGCAACGAAGCCGCGCTTTCTTCTGCGTTGTACGGCGGCGTGGCAGGTGGCCTTGACCAGGCCACATCCGATTTCATCGTGACGGTGATGAATGACATGTTTGATAAGCAGCAAGCACTCCCGCCCGAGGGCGCATGACGACCGTCGTCACGATCGATCTGGGGACCGGTGGTCCCAAGGTCGGCTTCGTGACCACCCAAGGTGAAGTGCTGTGGTGGGAACACACCACCGTCGAGACAACCCTGGGTCCTGGGGGGCTTGCCTCCCAAGATGCGAACCAATGGTGGGACGTCATCGTTGCCAGCTTGGCGCGCGGCCTGCGTGCGGTTCCTGCAGCCCAGGTTGGCGCCATCGCCATCACTGGCCAGTGGGCCTCAACCATCCCCGTCGATGAGGCAGGTCTGCCCACCGGCCCCTGCATGATGTGGCTCGACGAACGCGGCGGCCCACTAAGCAAGGCATTGGTCGGCGGCCCTCTCATGGGCTATCACGCCGCCCGCCTCGCCACTTGGTTGCGCCGCAGCGGAGCAGTGCCCAGCACCACGGGCGCCGACCCGGTCGGCCACATGCTCTGGCTCGAACGAAACACCCCAGCCAACACCCGGTGGTACCTCGAGCCCGTCGACTACCTAGCCATGCGTCTAACCAAGCAGGCCGCCGCAACACACGCCTCGATGACGGCCGCCTGGCTCACCGACAACCGCGACCTCTCCACTTTGGAGTACGACGCAACGCTGGTTCACCTCACCGGCATCAACCCCGACCGACTGCCGCCGTTGGTGAAGACCGGATCGGTCATCGGCACCGTGCACCCCAGCGTGGCCACCGAACTTGGCTTGCCTGCCGACACCGCCGTCATCACCGGCGTCCCCGACCTGCACGCAGCCACGATTGGCTCCGGCGCAGTCGAATTGGGCGAGCCACACATCAGCATCGGAACGACCGGCTGGATCAGCGCTCCCTTGGCCAAGAAGAAGACCGACTTGGTCCACATGATGGCCACGGTGCCTGGGCTGGACAACGCGACGTACCTCTTGGGCAACAACCAAGAATCAGCAGGTCGCGCGCTCGCGTGGTACCGCGACACCCTGGCGCCGCATCTGAGCTACGAAGAACTCATCGCCGAGGCCGCGGCGCGTCCGGCTGGCGCAGGTGGGGTCTACTTCACCCCCTGGATCGCTGGTGAGCGCAGCCCGGTCGAAAACAAGCAAGCTCGCGGTGGCTTCCACAATCTTTCAGCGGAGGCGACCCGGGGAGACATGACCCGGGCGGTCATGGAGGGCGTTGCTTTCAACACCAAGTGGTTGTTGGGGCCGAGCGAAAAATTCGTTGGGAAGCAGTTCGACACGATCAGAGTCGTGGGCGGAGGGGCCCGATCCGACACCTGGTGTCAGATCTTGGCCAACGTGTTGGACCGCACCATCGTGAGCCCAGCACAGCCGTTGCTCTCTGGAATCGTTGGTATGGCGCTCTACGCCGGAACCGCTCTCGGTGAGATCACGCTGCACGACGTACCAGCGCTGATCTCGATGCCTAGGGTCTTTGAGCCCGACGCATCGACGCGCGGGGCCTACGACCAGGCGTACGCAGAATTCCCGAAGCTCTTCAGTTCACAGAAGGCGTTCTTCGGGCGCGTTAACGGCTAGATCAGTCTTGGGGGCCGCGCTGCTGCGGAATCGCACCCTCGAGGAGGTTCTTAACCTCAGACTCCAGGTAGCGACGGTGCCCACCCAGCGTGCGGATCGAACTCAGCTTGCCAGCCTTGGCCCACCGGGTCACGGTCTTGGGGTCAACACGAAAGAGCGCTGCCACCTCTGCAGGGGTCAGCAACGTTTCTGCGTTATCTGTACGCACCATCTTTGACGCTCCAATTACTCGTTTACTGGACATAACGTCCCCCCCGAAAGCGCCTCCACGAATGGCTGCGATTTGCCCCGGTGGTCCAGTTTAGCCGGAACGGGGGATTTGTCACCCCTCGTGGGGAGCGAACCGATACCCACGAGTCACTTAAGTACGGCGCACTCAACGAGCCTCGAGGCCCAGGGCAGCATCGCCGTTCGCCGGTTCTGTCACCTTGATGTTGGTTTGGTTTGGGCATTATGCCGGGTTGCCGCCTGTGGATTGCCCCAGCGGGCCCTCGCCCGCGTCTGATTAGATCCACAACACACACCGAGGCACGGTTAGATGCAAGATTGCGCTACTCAATTCGGGGTGGCTGGCTCCTCATGGGCGGAGGTGACGCAGTGCGCGTTGGGGTCTACGTCGACGGTTTCAATCTCTACTACGGGGCTAAGTTCCTCGTTGGCGGTAGCGGACGCCCAGGCTGGCGATGGCTTGACGTTCGCCGACTCTCCTACAAATTGATTGAAGAACATTCCCCTTGGGGCTCAATCAGCGAACTTCGGGTCGTGTACTGCACTGCGAGAGTTCGTGCCGATATCAATAGCCCCTCTGCGCCAGGACCGCGAGAGCAGGACATCTACCTTCGCGCGCTCAACGCCTCCGGCTCAGTCGATGAGATCGTGTTTGGCACCTTCGTATCTCGTGTCGCAACAGCCCCACTGGCTACGGCAAACGAACGCAAACGGCCGATGCTCACCAGACCAAGTTGGCCAGTGATGCTCAAGGATGCGGCTTGCTCCGCAGATATCCCGGAGGCAACGTTCATGGTCTCGGTTGCCCGGCGCGAAGAGAAGGGAAGCGACGTAAACGTCGCGGCCCACCTGCTTATCGATGTTCTTGAGCAGGTAGTTGATGCTGCGGTGGTAATCAGCAACGACGGCGACCTAGCGTTAGCAGTACGCAAGGCTCGCCAACGAGTGCCGCTAGGCACCATCAACCCAACGAAGGGGTACACGGCAGGGGCGCTCAGCGGTTCACCAACAGAAGGAGTTGGAAGTCATTGGTGGTATCAACTCAATCCGCAAGACCTATATGACTCCCAACTTCCAGATCGCGTGGGAGGTTTGCGGCGGCCGACTCCTTGGTGAGATGGAAGGGCCGGAAAAGGTAAACCCGTCCCACGAAGGAGACGGGCGGTATGAGAAGAAGTATGCACGATCGTCCGCACAATCCCAAGGTGGCAAGTGAATGGGGTAGTTGGCTACCCAGCACGTTGGTGGGAGGGTCTGGTTCGACTACCTTGCCGTGCTCACGGTGTTGTTTGGTCGATCCTTCCGAGGCTCGCCAAGCAGTGCTGCGTGGATCGCAGAAGGGCTTGATCGACTAGCTCGCCGTGCTCACGGTGTTGTTTGGTCGATCCTTGCGAGGCTCGCCCTCCGCCAGCGACCTGAAGGTCGCTAGCTCCGGGCTCACTTCTCAGGATCGACGGTAATCAGACCACTTGTCGTCGTAGTCATCTAACTCTTCCGCCTCAGCAGAATCGGATTCGCCATGAAGTTCCCGGGCCAACGCGCCGAAGTCCGTCTCGTGAGTCCGGTACTTCAAGTCGCGGGCAACCTTGGTCTGCTTCGCCTTCGCACGGCCGCGCCCCATAGGGTCGACCCCCTCGCACAGATGGGCCGGTGCCAGAAACTGGTCACCGGCAAATGTTTGGTCTTTTCGTGAGGGCAACCTTACCTGGCCGATCCCAATTCCCGCGACCCGGTATCAATGCGAAAAAACGTGTCGATCGTTACGAAGCGTGGTTGCCCACCACTTCGACGCCCCCCGGGCGGCCCTGGCCAACTTCGTGAACCTCGCCAGCAACCCAGGCTCGCACTCCGTGCTCGGCGAGTACGTCGATCGCTGCATCAGCATCGTCAGCGTCAGTCATAGCCACCATGCCCACCCCGCAGTTCAAGGTGCGCTCCAAGTCTGGGGTCGTAACTCCACCCACACGCTGGACCAAGTCAAAGATCGCCGGACGAGTCCACGTCGAGCGATCAATGGTGGCCGCCAGTTCCGCCGGCATCACCCGCTCAAGGTTGGCGGCCAATCCCCCACCCGTGACGTGTGACATCGCATGGGTCTGGGTCTGGGCGGCCAATGCCAGGCACGCCTTGGCGTAGATCTTGGTCGGCTCTAGGAGTTCCTCGCCGAGGGTGCGACCAAGATCATCAACGTGGGCGGTCAACGACATCTTGGCGCCGTTGAGCAGCACGTGGCGCACCAGCGAATAGCCATTGGAGTGCAGACCGCTCGATGCCATCGCGATCACTGCGTCACCGGCCCGCACGAGGTTGGGGCCCAGCAACTTGCTGGCCTCAACGACACCGGTGGTGGCGCCTGCGACGTCGTACTCATCGGGCTCAAGCAACCCCGGGTGTTCGGCGGTCTCGCCACCGATCAGCGCGCACCCGGCTTCGAGGCATGCCTCTGCGATGCCTTTGACGATGGCTGCGATGCGCTCTGGTACGACGCGGCCGGTGGCGATGTAGTCAGTGAGAAACAGGGGCTCGGCGCCGCAGACCACCAAGTCGTCGACGAGCATGCCGACCAGGTCGAAGCCGATCGTGTCGTGCTTGTCGAGTGCTTGAGCGATCGCGACTTTGGTGCCAACTCCGTCAGCCGAGGTTGCCAGCAACGGGTGGTCATAGCTCTTCAGTGCGCTGGCATCCCAGAGCCCCGCGAAACCACCAATGCCACCGATCATCTCGGGGCGTCTGGCTTTGTCGATCCACACCTTCATCAGTTCGACGGCGGCATCGCCCGCCTCGATCGAGACACCGGCGCTTTCGTAGCTGGTCACATCTGCTCCTTGTGGAGGTACTTACGGAAGATCAAGTGAGGCGATCGCCCCGGCGCCGGCGCCCACACTCACGCCATCGGCATCGCGTAGCGGCATGGCCTCAAGCAGGCCCTTGCCCAAGTGTTCGGGATCGGGCAGCGGCACGGGGTAGATCCCGTCGAAGCAGGCCCGGCAGAGTTTGTCCTCTGCCACCTCGGTCGCCTCAACGAGT
>CALMMO010000337.1 GCA_937868455.1 uncultured Marmoricola sp. | reverse complement strand
CCGCTGGTCGACCGAGGTCACCTCTGCCACATGGGACGACTCGAGCGCCACGTGCCCTGGTTGATCCCGCGCACGATCGAACCATCAGCAGCCACCACAGTGATGGCCCGGTTGGCGACAGCGACCTCGCTTTCGTAGGCCTTTCCCTCCGCGAGCACCATGCGTCGATCGAGTTCAGGGACTACCTGACGCATTTGGGCCGTGTCACGCGGTTGACTAGCGATCGCAGCCTTCACTGCCTCGGTTTGCTCGGTCAGCCAGGCTGCCCCATCGGCGGTGAGTCCACCCAACTCGATGTCTTTGGCCAGCCTTGTCCCGATCTGGGCCGTCACTCGCGCTGACGCGCTCCCCCACACCGCCCCGAGCAGATCTCGCGGGAACGCAAACAACGTGCGTCGCATCGCCAACTGCTTCACGATCGAACGGCTCTCAAACAGTGCCGCATCAATGTCTGCGCGAGTGCATTTAGCCCGCACGGCAGCTGCGAGATAGACCGAGGCGGGCTCGGTGGCATGCAGACAAACGACTGATCTGACCGCATCTTCGACAGATGCGACCGGGGTTGCTAGCCCCTGGCGAATCGCCAACCGATCGCGGCGCTGCTCATTGCTGATAAACACCAGCGCGGTCTCAGACCACGCTCAGCGGAAGCAACGTGGCTCCGGTGGGGCCGATTTGGATGTCGGTGCCCATCTCTGGGCAGACACCGCAGTCGTAGCAAGGAGTCCACCGGCAGTCCTCGACGTCCTCGACTGCCTCAGCGTCCTGGGCCGCTGCGAGGGCGTCTTCCCAGTCTTGCCAGAGCCAGTCCTTGTCGAGTCCAGAATCAAGGTGATCCCACGGGAGCACTTCGTCGTACTCTCGCTGGCGGGTGGTGAACCAGTCGACATCAACCCCCGTGCCGCTCAAGCCAGCTTCTGCAGCAGCCATCCACCGGTCGTAGGAGAAGTGCTCGCTCCAGCCATCGAAGCGGCCGCCATCGCGCCACACGCCTTCGATGATCTTGCCGACTCGACGATCTCCGCGAGAGAGCAAACCCTCGACAATGCCGGGCTTGCCGTCGTGGTACCTAAACCCGATCGCCCGCGCATATTTGCGATCGGCACGCACGGTGTCGCGCAACTTGCGAAGGCGCTCATCGGTGGTCTCGGCGTCCAACTGAGCCGCCCACTGGAAGGGCGTGTGCGGCTTAGGCACAAAGCCACCAATCGAGACCGTGCAGCGCACGTCGTTGTGACCGCTGACCTCACGGCCCTTCGCGATCACCTTGGTCGCCAAGTCCGCGATGCCTAGGACGTCCTCGTCGGTTTCTTCGGGAAGACCGCACATGAAATAGAGCTTCACCTGCCGCCAGCCATTGGAGTACGCCGCCGCAACCGTGCGGATCAGATCCTCTTCGGTGACCGCTTTATTGATCACCTTGCGCATCCGCTCCGAGCCACCCTCAGGGGCAAACGTGAGACCCGAACGACGACCATTGCGGCTGAACTCATTGGCCAATGTGATGTTGAAGGCATCCACCCGCGTGCTCGGCAGGCTCAAAGACACATTGGTGCCTTCGTAGCGATCACCCAGCCCCTTAGCGACCTCGGCGATCTCGGTGTGGTCCGCGCTTGAGAGGCTCAACAAGCCCACCTCATCAAAACCGCTGGCCTTGACGCCGGCGTCAACCATCGCGCCGATCGTGGTGATCGAGCGCTCCCGCACCGGCCGAGTGATCATCCCCGCCTGACAGAACCGGCACCCGCGGGTGCAGCCCCGGAAGATCTCCACACTGAACCGCTCATGCACCGTCTCGGCTAGTGGCACCAGAGGCTTGCGGGGGTAAGGCCACTGGTCGAGGTCCATCAGCGTGTGCTTGCGCACCCGAGCAGGCACACCGGCTCGGTTAGGTCGCACGCTCTGCAAGGCACCCGCGGCGTCGTACTCGACGTCGTAGAAGGCGGGCACATAGATGTTGCCTGAGGCGGCTAGCCGGGCCAACAACTCCACTCGGCCACCGGGCTTGCCTTCGCCCTTCCACTCGCGCACCAGGTCGCTGATGGCGAGCACCACTTCTTCGCCGTCACCCAACACCGCTGCATCGATGAAGTCTGCAATCGGCTCGGGGTTGAAGGCCGCGTGCCCGCCAGCCAGCACGATGGGGGCATCTTCGCCACGGTCGACCGCGCGCAAGGCGATGCCCGACAAATCCAGAGCCGTCAACATGTTGGTGTAGCCCAGTTCGGTGGAGAACGAAATCCCAAAGACATCGAATGCGCCGACCGGCCGGTGCGAGTCAACGGTGAACTGAGAAATCCCCTCAGCGCGCATCTTGGCTTCCATGTCCGGCCACACCGAATAGGTGCGCTCAGCTAGGCAACCGGGCCGCTCATTGAGCACTTCGTAAAGGATTTGGACGCCCTGATTAGGCAGCCCAACCTCGTATGCATCGGGGTACATCAACGCCCAACGCACCGTCTCAGAATCGTCACCCCACGGCTTGGATGAGGCGTTGAGTTCGCCGCCGACGTACTGAATTGGCTTTTGCACCGTCGGCAAAATCGGCTCAAGTCGGGGGAACAACGAGGCAGGCTGGTCAGACACGAAGGGCAAGACTACGCGTTTGCCGGGGAACAGACCGCGTCATGAGGTCGTTGGCGCTACGTTTACACACTGAGTCGCAACCCACGGTGGGTTCGGCCACTGCACCTAGGAGCACCGCATGTCCGGCGTTGAAGACATCCTCTCAGCCCTCCCCCTCGACCAACTCGCCTCACAACTGGCCTCCGACCCAGCCATGATTCAGCAGGCTGCCAGTGTCGCCATCCCCGCCATCTTGGGCGGGCTGCAAGCCAACGCCAGCGACTCCGCTGGAGCGGGCTCACTGCTCGACGCATTGACCCAGCACTCCGGCGACCTGTTCGGCAACATCGACCTCGGCCAGATCAACGCTGCCGACGGCGAGAAGGCTGCCGGCCACATCTTCGGGGCCAACCAAGACCAGGTCATCAACCAACTCAGCTCCACCGGCGTTGGCTCGACCCTGCTCAAGAAGCTCATCCCGATCCTGATCCCGATCGTGTTGTCCTACGTCGTCAAGCAGATGACCAACAAGGGCGCAGCCCCCTCCGGCGGCGGCATCACCTTCCCCGGTCAAGACGCTCAAGCAGCCCCCGCTGGCGCCGGGTCTGCCGGTGGCAACATCCTCGGTGACGTGCTCCAGCAGGTCCTCACCGGTGCGCTCCAAGGCGGCGGCGCCGGCAAGGCCGCCAGCCCCGCAGGCAACATCCTCGGAGACCTCCTCGGTGGCCTCCTCGGCGGCGGTCGTCGCTGAACTCCTAACGTCAGCCCCACTGCTTCGGCAGTGGGGTTTTCGTTTTTTGAAAGCCAGGTAAAAGTCACAAGTAAACCTGTGACTTTGTCGCTTTGCGGGGAGGATCATCCCCGCAAAGCGACGAACATCCGGGTAAAGCGGCGGGGATTCTCTACTGCGAGCCGACCTGAGTCCGCGAGGCGTCTCGCGCTGATTCGACTCACTGACCTTCGCGGTGACTATGGAGGGGCATTCCAGGGATTGCCCCTCGCGATTCTCGTACG
>CALMMO010000336.1 GCA_937868455.1 uncultured Marmoricola sp. | reverse complement strand
GCCGGCTGGTTCGGCCGGGGAGGTCTCATTCGAGTTCACGCCGCAGCGTGGTTATGTTGCGCGACTGCTGGTCGGGTTGTTGGGGTTGTTGCTCTGCGTTGCGGCAGCAGCTGCGCCCGCGCACCAACGAAGCTCGCCCCTGGAGACATCGCAACGCTGGCCTTGGTGGCTTGATGGTGCAGTGGTGCTCCTCAGTGCGGGGATCCTGGGTGGGTGGCTCGGGCTGGCCTTGGCCGCGATCGCGCTGGTGGCGGTGCGCAAGGCTCAGGAATTTGAAGGCTGGGCCGTTGTGAGCGCCATCGCCTTGATCACCGCGGCAGCAGGGCTGGCGTGGGCACTGGTTAACGATGGGGTCAATCCCATGACATGGGTGCAACTGTTTGGCGTGGTGGCTGTGGTGGCCACAGGGGCCGCTTTGGCTCACGGCTCGGTCAAGCTGCCGACTTCGGTTCGGCTCACGCACAGCGGTGGTTTGGTGATGTCGAGTACTTCCTCGGACGACACCACCGACACAGTTTCGTAACCGCCTGCGGTTTCAACCATCACAGTGTGCTGGCCAGGTATCACGTCAACACTCGTGGTCTTCGTCCCGGCGATCACCTTCATCGTTCCCGATTGCTGTGCGGCGTAGTCCAATTGCAGGTACCAGCCATAGCCGACCACTGGTCCGTCGAGGACGAAAGGTGTGGTGTTGGTGCCCACCGGGACGCACGCCCCTGGCGTAGCGGTCACCATGTTGCGGACGCCGTGAAAAGGAGCCGTTCGCAACGTGCCGTCATCTGCGATCAACGTGGCGGGCACCTCGACTGGAGGCCCATATTTGAAAGCAATGTTGAACGGTTTGAAAACGTGGCGGTACGTGTTTGTTGGAAAGGCGAATGGCGACCAGATCCAGGGGGGCACCGTGAGGTTGATCAAGGTCGTGTCGCTCGAGGCTTTCGCCACCTCACCGAGATAGGCCCTTGGGCTCTGCGAGCCAAGGTCGCGCAATGGGAACCGTAAGGCGCTCAGGGAGCCCAGAAAGCTTGTCACGATGAGAACGAGGGCCACTGAACGCGGGGTCACCAGGCTGGGCATTGGCTCGGTGATCGAGACCTGCTCTGTGGCCCCCAAGACCGGCAGGTAGGCCAAGCCCACGGCAAGCGACCAAGCGAGTCCAGCCTCGGTCTGAAAGCGGTAATCAAGAGCGATTTCTGGGCCGAAATAGATTGCCCGGCTTGCGGCAATGAGCAGCGTATTGAGTGCCAGTGAACCCAAGGGAAGCAGCCATGCCCGCTTGGAGTGGCTGCGGGTGCGGTGTGCGACCCACACAGTGCTTGCGAGCGCCAATGCGGCGATCACAGTGAAGGTCGTGGTGGGGTCGGCGGTTTGTTGGGTGACCTTACTCGTGGTGAAGTGCAAAGGGCCTCCGATGACGGCAGGAGTGAATGCCTGCCACATCAGGTTGCGCGCCACGTCCCACAGCGGGCGACTGGCCGCTTGTGTCACGGCAAAGTTGGCAGCAACGCTCAGATAGACCGCGACGTACGTCGCAACAAAGCCCAGGTGGATGAGAGTTGCCGTGCGGTAGCGAGTCGACAAGTCTCGTACTCGGGCACTTAGAGAGCCCGAGGTGAAATAGCTCAGAGCCAGCATCCAAGCGAATCCGAAGGCCACGATCGCACGTTCGCCGAAGCCCACACCCATGACGAACCACATCAGGTGGGTGAGGAGCAACCGGGTGCTCGGTGAGCGTAGGTAGCGCACAAATGCGTCGAGTCCGAACACAATCGCGATCAGCATTGGGATCTGGTTGACCGCTGCTGCCCACCAGGTGGTGGCCGGGATGAATATGGGGGAGAAGAGCGCAACGATCACCGGCACCAGGGCGCCCCATCTGGCATCGAAAAGTCGAATAGACAGTCGCAGCATGCCCACGGCAAAGACCGCGAACCCGATCACCATTTCCCAGCGCGCGAGTTCGAAGTCCGTGGGTGCTATCTGGGCGTTGGCCCACATCAGTGCCCAGGCTCCGGGCATCAAGTGCCCGTTGTACGGCGCGATGAGGTAACCGGCACTCAAGTCGGTGCCCACTGACTTCTGCAAGAAGTACAAATCATCGAAGAACCACCACGTGCCACGAGTGGTCAGAGCGCGCATGACAGTAGCCAGCACGACGATGAGGAGCCCCGTGGTCCACACGTTGCGCTTGATGATCAGGTTGGTGCCCGAGGGGGCTTGCATTAGTTGACCTTCGCGGTCTTGGGAGCGGTTTCCTCGCGCGCACCGACGACCCAGGTGGCGTTCTTCCAGCGCATGATGGGCTTCTCCATCAGGTGGAATGACAGCGCGGCCACAACTGTCGTCACAACTAGGGTGAGGAACAAGATGTAGAGGTAGTGGCCGGTGAAGATATCAATCTTGGTGGCGCGGAAAACCATATTCAGCACAAACATGTGGATCGCGAAGATGCCGTAGGAGATTTCGCCAAACCAGAACGGAATCGTGCCCGAAAGGCTCCGGCGCACTCTGCCCTCGCGTTCGGGCCCAAACACCAGTGGCAACACGAAGAATGCACCGGCCACGGTGTAGAGCAGCGCTTTGAGACCGGCTTCCCAGGCTCCGGGAACCAACAGCAGTCGGGGGCCAGCAATGGGGGAGCAGGCAATTGCGAAGGTCGCCGTCGCCACGATCCAACAGCCGGTTAGATCGTGGGCGAGTCGCTCAAAGAGATGGTCTTCGCCAGTCACAGTGATATGTGCGCTCACTGCAGCGAACACGATTCCGACGAGGAACCACGGCAAGAAGCCAGGTAGCCACTGGGCGAAGTGGCCTTCTCGACCAGGGATCGTGGCGGTGATGGCCTGCCACGTAAGTCCGGCCACTCCCAGCGCCGTACTGCGCTTGATGACTGTGGGCAGGTGCAAGCCAGCGTCTTTTCGCCCCAGCAGGAACGCCACAATGAGCGGCATCAGGATGTAAAAGGCGACCTCGGTGGCCAAACTCCACATCTGTGTCAGCGAACTGGCCAGCACCTTGGGTGCATAAAGTTGGGTGAAGGTGAGGTGCCTGATCCAGTTGGCCGTCGTGATCTTGCTGTTGGCGGGATCGAAGAACATTGCAACTAGGACGACGACCCAGTACAGCGGGAGGATCCTCAGCGCACGCTTCCAGAGATAGTGCCCAACAGCGGGTGCCTGGGTTCCCCTCGCGCGCGCCAGCATGATCGGACGGCTCAGCAAAAAGCCAGACAAGATGAAGAACAGCGTGACCCCAAAGTCCAGCCGTGAGAGCACCGCGCCGCTCCAGCCGCGGGTGATCTGCCCGGTGTTGAAGGCTGCGTGGGTGCCCACCACCATCAGCGCGCCGATGGCGCGTAAAGCATTGAGGGTTGGGAAAGTTCGGTCAGCGCGCATGCTCACACCAAATCCACAATCTCCACCGGGCCGGTGACCAATCTCGTGACGCACATCCGCGCGGACGAGGAGCGCAGTGCAACCGACACTTCATCGAAATTGTCCCCAGCCATTGCGTACAGGGTGTGGCTGCCTGGGGGAAGGTCCAACACGTAGCTTTGGTCTCCAGCGCCCACCACTACTGAGGCGCCGTTGGCACTCTGGTAGTCCATCGCGATCCAGAACCCTGCGTAGCCGACCGGTCCATCCAGGGGAATTTGTCGCCCTGACTTGATCCGATAACCACACCCGCGAGCCTCCGAGGCCAACGCGCTTCGTACGTTGGGGACCGAAATCTCTGCCAGCTTTCCGTTGGCGTAGGGATAGGTGAGGTGGTCGATGCCCCATCGTTGGAAGGTGAGTCCTCGAGACTCTTTAACGAAGACTTTTCGCAGCAGATTCTCTGGGTATCTCAAACTGTTGGTCAGGCTAATGGGAACCACGACGTCGGCGATCGGATCGCTGGAGGGGTGATGTTTCAACTGCTCGACCATGGCCCGCGTGTAGGTACGTTGAGAGGTGTAGTTGCCCCAGTGTTGGATGAACTGAGTACCTGACCAGACTCCGCTGATGCAGACGGCACCTACCAAGGCGAAGACCAGTCTGGGCTGGTCAAAGAATGACTTAGGGGCATCGTGACGCCGCGTGGGTCCGGCTAACGCATTGCGCCACGGCATCACCATGGCTGCTAGTCCGATGGCAGTGACCAAAGCCATCTCGCCTTGGTACCGATACTCAAGGGTCAACGCTGGTCCAACGAAGGCCACGCGCGCGTAACTGACCAGCACCATGTTCGCCACCAGGAAGTACGCCGGAAGCAAGAGTGCCCGAGCCCAGCCGGTGAACGCCCTCTTGGTCGTCCACAAGATGTAGCAAGCCAGGACGAACGCGCCCAGAATG
>CALMMO010000335.1 GCA_937868455.1 uncultured Marmoricola sp. | reverse complement strand
TGACCACGTGCGCAAGCCGTCGTGCAGTGGCCGCAAGATGGCCACTCGGTAGGCGAGTTCTTCAAAGAGTGGCGCGATGACGATGCCACCCAAGAGCAAGGCAATGTCCATCCCGAAACCGACACCAAAGCCAGAGTCGCCACCAGCCTCACCGCCCAGGCTTGGCATCAACTTTCCAAGGATGTTGATAAACAAGGCGAAGCCCGCCACGCAGGCGGCAGCGACCAGGGAGTGACGCAGCCAGTTGGACATGTCGATGCCCAACTCGAAGTTGGTGGGGCGCTTCTTGGCCAACATCATCAGGGCCACGATGGGCAGCACTCCGACCAGCACAGTGGCCAGGGTTGGCTTAAGGAATGGCCCGGCGGCACCCATGGGGATCATGCCGAAGACGAGCGATGACATCATCCCGATCAGCAGGGCGATCAAGGCGACTGGTGCGTACCAAGAACTCCAACCGGTGTCGCGGGCAGCGAGGCGATTCTTGAACATGGGCGGTCCGTTCAGCTCGGATCAAGGTCTGACAAGGAGTCACAGTAGCGCTTGAATGCCGTTAAGAGGCGTTTCTAGGAATTTTCAAAGTTGAGCGGAACAGACTCAACTCTGACTGCGTTGCCCTGATGAAACCCCCACATGAGGAACAGCTAGACCAGAGGAACAACACCCATGGACGGATCAAAGTTCACCACTCGCAGCATTGAGGCGATCAACGCTGCCCACACTGCCGCCGTCACCGCTGGCAACGCACAGATCGAGCCACTTCACTTGCTCAGTGCCTTGCTCAAGCAAGAGCAGGGCATCGCTCCGGGACTCCTCACTAAGGCCGGGGCGGACCCAAAGGTCGTGACCAAGTCGGTCGAGCACGCACTGGCTGCATTGCCGAAGGCCAGTGGCGCCAGTGTGCAGTCGGCCAGCACCAGCGGGGCTTTGACGCGAGTGTTGGCCAAGGCCATTGAGCTGGCTCAAGGCATGAGCGATGACTTCGCGGCCAGTGAGCACCTGTTGCTGGCACTGAGTGAGGTGGAGAGCTCGGCCAAGAAACTCCTGCCTGACACTTCCTCCCTTCGCGAGGCCATCACTCAAACCCGGGGGAACCGACGAGTGACCAGCCCAGACGCAGAGTCGACGTACGAAGCCTTAGAGAAGTACGCCGTTGATCTGACTGCTCGCGCCGAAGACGGCAAGCTTGATCCGGTCATCGGACGCGATGAGGAGATCCGCCGAGTTATCCAGGTGCTGTCTCGGCGTACCAAGAACAACCCAGTGCTGATCGGTGAACCCGGTGTTGGCAAGACGGCCGTTGTTGAAGGACTTGCTCAGCGAGTTGTGGCCGGCGATGTGCCGGATTCGCTCAAGGGTCGCCGTGTGCTCAGCCTTGACCTAGCGGCGATGGTGGCCGGTGCGAAGTACCGCGGCGAATTTGAAGAGCGGCTGAAGGCGGTGCTCGACGAAATCAAGGCCAGCGACGGCCAAGTCATCACCTTCATTGACGAACTCCACACCGTGGTGGGCGCAGGCAAGGGTGGCGATGGCGCGATGGACGCCGGCAACATGCTCAAACCGATGCTCGCCCGTGGTGAGTTGCGCATGATTGGGGCGACCACGCTTGATGAGTACCGCGAGCACATCGAAAAGGACCCAGCGCTGGAGCGACGCTTCCAGCAGGTGTACGTCGGGGAGCCGACCGTCGAAGACACGGTGGCGATCTTGCGTGGGCTCAAAGAGAAGTACGAAGCCCATCACGGCGTGAGCATTACCGATGCCGCGCTTGTGGCCGCCGCGATGCTTAGCGATCGCTACATCACCGGTCGGCAACTGCCCGACAAGGCCATCGACCTCGTTGACGAGGCGGCCTCGCGGCTGCGCATGGAGATCGAGTCCTCTCCCGTCGAAATCGATCAACTGCGCCGGGCTGTGGACCGGCTGACGATGGAGCAGTTCGCCTTGGAGCGCGAGTCAGATGAGGCATCGCGTGACCGACTGGAGCGGTTGAGCCAGGAGTTGGCCGACAAGCAGGAGTCCCTACGCGAACTTGAGGCACGCTGGGAGCGGGAGAAGGCGTCACTTGAAGGTGTGGGTGGTCTGCGCAAGCAGATCGACGAACTGCGCACCCAAGCCGAGCGCTTGCAGCGTGAAGGTGACTTGGCCAAGGCCAGCGAGATCCTCTACGGCCAGATCCCCGCGCTCGAGAAGCAGGTCATCGACGGCGAGGCTCATGAGAGCGCCGAGACCGAAAAGTTGGTCAACGAAAACGTCGGTCCTCAAGAGATCGCCGACGTCGTCGAGTCCTGGACCGGCATCCCAACCGGTCGGCTGCTTGAGGGGGAGACTTCCAAACTGCTCCGCATGGAGGAGGTCATCGGCGAGCGCTTGATTGGGCAGCGAGCTGCCGTTTCGGCCGTCTCCGACGCGGTGCGTCGCTCCCGCGCCGGCATCAGCGACCCCAACCGACCCACGGGCAGCTTCTTGTTCCTCGGGCCGACCGGTGTGGGCAAGACCGAGTTGGCGAAATCGTTGGCCGACTTCCTCTTCGACGACGATCGCGCGATGGTGCGCATCGACATGAGTGAGTACTCCGAGAAGCACTCCGTCAGCCGTCTGGTGGGTGCGCCTCCTGGCTACGTCGGTTACGACGAGGGCGGTCAACTCACCGAAGCGGTGCGGCGTCGGCCCTACTGCGTCGTACTCCTCGACGAGGTGGAGAAAGCCCACCCTGAAGTCTTCGACATCTTGTTGCAGGTGCTCGATGACGGGCGGCTCACCGATGGTCAAGGCCGCACGGTCGACTTCCGCAACACGTTGTTGATCCTCACGAGCAACCTGGGTTCGACGTACCTCGTGGACCCCTTGCTTGATGAGACCCAGCGCCGTGACGCTGTCATGGGTGTGGTGCGCCAAGCCTTCAAGCCCGAGTTCCTCAACCGACTCGATGAAGTGGTGCTCTTCGATGCTCTGAGCCAAGACGATTTGGCCCACATTGTTGACCTGCAGTTGGCCGCCTTCGATGCACGTCTGGCACCTCGCAGGATCACAGTGACTGTGAGCGAGGCAGCGAAGAAGTGGCTGACTACAACCGGCTATGACCCGCTGTACGGCGCGCGCCCGCTGCGACGCCTGGTCCAAACCGCAATCGGTGACCGACTGGCGCGCATGCTGATTGGCGGCGAGGTGCTCGATGGGCAGCAAGTGCTCGTCGATCATGTCGACCACGATGATCACCTTGAGCTGACCGTCTTATAGCCCATTGGGCGACTTGCCGCGTTGATGAAAGGTAAGAATGACGCCGCTCGACTAGCATCTCGAAACAGTCCGCCAAGATCCTCCGGGAGGCCGCGTGAGAGGCAGGATCGTCGCGCTTATCTGCGCTGTGGCGATGATTCCTGCCTGCGCCGCGGCTCCCAAGCCCAGTGAACCGATCGTCGCGAAGCCGGTCAACAGTACGCCAGCGCCGAGCCACTGCAAGCGCCCCACTCTGGCAACAGTGAAGGGCGAGCGGCCCCCAATCCGGCAGCGGTCGTTGCACCGCTATGGCAACGATCGCTATTCGTGCGCTGCCCTGTGGGTGCCGAAAATCGATGAAGGTTTCGTGCCCCAAGGACTAGCAATCGATGGCAACACTGCTTGGGTTAGCGGCCATGCCTGGGATGAAGATTTGCACCACCAGTCGTGCCAGTTGATGCAGATCGACTTGCGTACGGGCAAATTGCTGAAGTTCACCCCTCGAATTAAGGGTCCGGTGGGCAAACTGCCGCCAGTGGCCTGCCGGCATGGCGGTGCGGTGGCTGTGACCAAGCAGGGTGTGTGGGTGATTGAGACTGCCCGCATCTGGTTGATGGACCCGCGCCGCATCGGCAAGTCGGGGCAGATCAGGCGCTCGTGGCGGGTGATCAAGCCCGCCATGGGTTCAGTTGGAGCGATCAGCAACGGTCGCATCATCATGGGTGGTTACACCGGCCACGAACCCGCTCGCATTGACTGGTTCCGCCTCTCAGATCTGCTTCGTCCGGGTGCAGTTGAGTTGCGCCCTCGAGAGGCGCGGTTGAAGGGTTCACGGTTCGTCACCGCGATCAAGAGCCAAAAGGCACCAAGCCGGATGCAGGGCATCCAATTGGGTCAAGACAACAGTGTGATGGTGGGTCGGTCGACGCCTGCGTGCGGTCAATTGCAAGTGGGCGGGTTGTCGCTGGCCTTCCTGCCAGGAGCTGAAGGCTTCGACTTTGATCGAACTGGTGACCTCTGGGTGGTCAGTG
>CALMMO010000334.1 GCA_937868455.1 uncultured Marmoricola sp. | reverse complement strand
GGTACCTCGGCAGGTACTCGCTGGAGTGTTCGCTGGTCTCGGTGGGGTATCGACCGATCCGGCGATACATGTCGACGCGCACTCGCCTGCGTAATTCAGCGTCCTCGGCAATCTTGGCGTCCAGGAGTGGATAGACGTCCTTGCCTTGGTGCTCCCACTTCAAGAGCCAGGCTTGGTGGTTCACGCCCGCGGCTTCGTAGTCAGTCCCCTCCAGTGGCAAACCGAGCAGGTCGTTCATGTCATTGACGGTCCAGTAGACCGAGTGGCACAGCCCAAGTGCGTTAATCGACGGGTGCTTGGCGGCCAAGAAACTCAGATTCATCGACATCGGGTTGGTGTAGTTGAGCAGCCAGGCCTCTGGGCAAACCCGCGCCATGGTTGACGCGATCTGGTCCAGCACCGGATAGGTGCGCAGAGCCCGGAAGATGCCGCCGACTCCCAAGGTGTCACCGATGGTTTGGCGCAGCCCGAAGCGCGCGGGTACGTCGAAGTCGGTGCTAGTCGCCTTGTGGCCACCGACCGCCACTGCGTTGATGACGAAGTCGACGCCGTCGAGAGCCGATGCCAGTTCGGTGTGGGTGCTGATGCGAGGCGCCGCACCCATTTGAGAGGCAACCGCCTTGGCCATCAACTTGGCAGTGTCGAGTCGCTCGGCGTCGATGTCATAGAGACGAAGCGATGAACCGGCAAGTTCGGGCATGCCCAAGATGTCGAAAAGGAGTTCGCGGGTGAACACGACGCTGCCTGCGCCGACAAAGCAGATCACTGGAGACATAGACCGAAGCTAACTAGTCGACGTGCGTAAAGTGCGCACAACAAGCAACCCAAACTGCGCAGTTGTGGGTGTTTTGCACGCTTCGCCGAGGATGGTGTGATCGTGAACGAACCCGAGGTCGACTACGGGCACGCGCCGTTGCGTCGCGCCGAACGCATGGCGGCGCTCTTAGAACTACTCACTGCGGACCGGACATTGGCGGTCGCAGAGGTGGCCCAGCGATTTGGGGTCTCGGCCTCCACGTTGCGTCGAGACCTGCAATTGCTTCAAGAGCAAAAGCTCCTTGAACGCACCCATGGTGGTGCTGTCGCCACGCGTGCCGAGCACGAGTTGCCGGTGCGCTATCGCACCAACCAACAACGCGAGCAGAAGGTCGCCATCGCCAAGATTGCCGTCGCCCGGGTGCCGCTAGGTGCGGTGGTGGGTTTGACGGGCGGCACGACCACCAGCGAAGTGGCCCGCCAACTCGCGGTGCGCGATCAACTCACCGTTGTCACCAACGCCCTCAACATCGCTGCGGAACTATCCATCCGACCCAAGGTCAAGGTTGTCGTGCCCGGAGGAGTCGCTCGGCCGCAGTCATATGAATTGGTCGGCGTGTGGGGTGCGCAGGTGCTGCGGGGGCTCAATATTTCGGTGGCCATCGTTGGCGTCGATGGCATCGATGCTGACGGAGGATTGACCACACACGACGAGGTGGAGGCGCTGACCAACTTCGCGCTCATCGAGCGTGCACAAAAGGTCTACGTCGTGGCCGACGGCTCCAAGTTGGGCCGTGTGCAGTTGGCTCGCATTGCAGGGGTCGATGCGATCACGGAAGTGATCACCGATGCCACGGCCGATCCTGGAGCAATCGCTCGACTGCGGGCTGCGGGTGTCACAGTGACGATTGCATCGAGTCCGACGCGTCTTTAACCGCTAACGGGCTAACCTTCGCCCTATGCCGGTTGCCATCGTTACCGACTCCACCGCGTCCCTGCCAGCTCACCTTGCTGCCGAACACAGCATTCACATCGTGCCTTTGCAGGTGGTGATTGGCACTGAGGCCTACGACGAGGGTGATCCTGCCGGGGCTAGCCCACGCGATGTGGCCCAAGCGTTGCGCGAATTTGCAGCCGTGAGCACAAGCCGACCGAGCCCTGCGGCCTTCAGTGCGGCGTACTCTCAGGCGGTGGCCCAAGGCGCCACGTCGATCGTCTCGGTTCACCTGAGCGGCCAGCTCAGTGGCACGGCTGAATCAGCCCAGTTGGCAGCCAAACGCGCCAAAGTGCCGGTTGCTGTCGTCGACACCGGCCAGGTCGGCATGGGGGTGGGTTTTGCAGTGCTGTCCGCTGCTCATGCTGTCGCCGCCGGAGCTGACAGTGTCGAGGCGGCCCAAAGCGCTCAGCGTTCGGCAGCCGAGACCACATCGTTGTTCTATGTCGACACGCTGGACTATCTGCGCCGCGGTGGCCGGGTTGGCGCTGCGGCTGCCATCGTGGGCACCGCGTTGGCGGTCAAGCCGATCCTGACGGTTAAAGATGGTCGTGTGGTGCAACTGGAGAAGGTCCGCACCACATCTCGAGCCCTCGACCGGCTTGAAGAACTCGCACTCGAGGCTGCAGGCAATGCCCCCGTCGACGTCGCGGTTGCTCACTTGGATGCGCGCGATCGAGCTGAACGGCTGGCAACGTCGCTATCGGATGAGTTGATCGGACTTCAAGGGCGTGAGGTCGTTCTCGCCGAGGTCGGCGCCGTACTCGGAGCCCACGTAGGCCCGGGCATGGTCGCGGTGACTGTCTCGCGCCGCTGACGCGTTTCCTGTCCACAGGGCGCATCTCCACAGGGTTATCCACAGGTTGGTTTGGGTCGCCAGAACGGGAGCTGTTGCAGCTTTAACGTGGCGACATGAAAGTCGACCGTGCCCAAGCTCAAGCCATCGCGCGTCGTCGCCTTGACCTGCTGGCGCAAGAACTCGACGCCGTTGGTGGGTTGCGGATGCAGCCAGAAACAAGCGCACCGCCGAGCCCGATACTTCCCAAGAGCGGGCGCCACTTACGGGAGAGATCTCGCTTTGGTGCCCTGGCGTTGCCACAGCTGCACCTGACCCGCGCCCATGGGATGTGGGTCTTGGTGCTAGGTCTCGTGGCTGCACTAACCACCACCTGGTTAGTGGTGCGCACTGCACCATCGGGCGAGGCAGTGCCCGCTGTGAAGTTAAGCCAGCCTGCTCCTGGGCCGATGCCCGCCTCTGGCGCACCCGAGGTTGCCTCCGACGACGCCCAGGTGGTCGTCGATGTTGCCGGCAAAGTACGTCGACCAGGCCTCGTGGTCTTGCCAGCCGGCTCGCGGGTCAACGATGCCATCGCGAAGGCAG
>CALMMO010000333.1 GCA_937868455.1 uncultured Marmoricola sp. | reverse complement strand
CGCGATGCGGGCAACCTCCTGCGCAGTGGTGCCCCCGACAGGGCAGTGGCCACCAGCAAGACATTCCGTTCGCTGGCACGCATGTGTGGTGCAGCTCCTGGGTACGACGGGCCGTTCGTGCGCCGTACTTTGGCGAAGAAGGATGTCTCGCGACTCGTCCCCAAACTGCTCAAGCTCGACAACGACGAGATCGCCAAACTGCCCGGCGTCTCGCACAACCGGGCACACCAGATGCTCGCCGGCGCCCTCGTTGCGGAAGGCGTAATGGAGATCTTCGACCTCCCCGAACTCGAGATCTGCCCGTGGGCACTTCGAGAGGGCGTGCTGTTAGAGAGGCTCGATCACTACTCGTGAGCCTGTTTGCCCTCAGCACTGCCTCGGTCTATCCGCAATCAACCGCGCACGCCTTCAACTACGCAGCGCAGTTGGGGTACGACGCGGTCGAGGTGATGGTGGGCGTCGATGAGACCAGCCAATCGATCTCGGCAGTGGCCCGACTCTCCGAGCATCATGAGATGCCGATCTGCGCGGTGCACGCCCCCTGTTTGTTGATCACCGCACGAGTCTGGGGATCCGATCCCTGGGTCAAACTCGAAATGTCAGCCCAGATGGCGAATGAAGTCGGAGCCGATGTCGTCGTCGTACACCCACCGTTTCGGTGGCAGCGTGACTACGCAGCAGGGTTTGTTGAGGGCATCGCCCGGCTTGAGGAGCAAACCGGCATCGCCTTCGCAGTGGAGAACATGTATCCCTGGCGCACCGGCGGGCGGCGCGAGATGGAGATGTATCTGCCGAGCATGGACCCCAGCGACCACGACTACGCCAACACCACCATCGACCTCTCTCACTGCGCCACCGCAGGGATGGATCCCATCGAGATGGCAACGCGCTTGGGCTCCCGCCTGCGACACGTGCACCTCACCGATGGCACCGGAGGCCCCAAGGACGAACACCTCGTCCCCGGACGCGGGATCATGCCGGTGGGGGACTTCTTGGAGGGTCTGGCCGCTTTTTTTTTTAATGATACGGCGACCACCGAGATCTACACCCGCAAGGCTTCATCGCATCAGACCAGGGAGCTTGATCTGGCTGAGAGTTTGGCGTTCGCGAAGCTGCATTTTGCGTAGCAGGGGCAAGTCGTCACGGCATGGGCGAAAGATCGGCGAGGAGTGAGGCAGCGAGACGATGATCGACCTGAAAACCTTCAAGCACTTCTATTCGGCGCTTGACCTGTTAGATCTGCAATGCCCACACGACGATGAATACGATCGAGAGGCGCAACTAGCCTGGAACGCATTGGTCGCGGGACTAGATGCATCGCAGATAGCGGATCGCGTTCAAGAGTCATTTAAGACTCTGTGGGGTACAGCAATGAGTCGCTCTGCCCGAAGAAGATGGATCGCATTTCTGCTTGATGCGAGGGAGCCGGGGGCCTGACCCGCTATCCCGGTTATTCCCTGTTAAGCATCGTCCGGGTCTGATTGGAGGGGCGGCGTCGGCAGGGGGCTGCTGCATCGAAGCCGACAGGCGCGTAACGTCAACCCTGCACAAAGGTGTGCGGGTTGAGGAGGATGCAGTGCTTCGGAAGACCATCTTGTGGTTGGCAGCAAATCAGCAGGTCAAGCAGGCGATTAGCACGATGCCCGTCAGCAGCGGTGTCGTTAATCGTTATGTCCCCGGCGAGACCACAGCCGATGCTGTGGCGGCGGCAGCGACCATCTCTAGTGATGGCCGCAAGGTCACCTTGGACCATCTAGGTGAAGACACCCTAGATATTGCCCAAGCTCAGTCGACGGTTGCGGCGTACCTCGACCTCCTCAAAGGACTCACCGATGCCGGGCTCGCAGCCGACGCCGAGGTGAGCGTGAAGCTCAGTGCAGTGGGTCAGGCGTTGGGTGCCGATGGCATGAAGATTTCGCTCGACAACGCTCGCCTGATCGCTCAGGCGGCTCGCAACGCTGGCACCACGGTCACCATCGACATGGAAGACCACACCACCACTGATGCCACGTTGGAAACCTTGATGGAGTTGCGCAAGGACTTCCCGGAGACCGGCGCGGTGATCCAGGCCTACCTGCACCGCACCGAGGCTGACGCCAAGGCACTTGCTTACGAAGGCTCGCGGGTCCGGTTGTGCAAGGGCGCCTATAAGGAACCTGAAAGTGTGGCTTTCCAAGATCGTGCCGAGGTCGACAAGTCCTACGTGCGCTGCTTGAAGGTGCTGATGAAGGGCGACGGCTTCCCGATGGTTGCCAGTCACGATCCCCGCATGATCGCCATCGCTGGCTCGCTGGCTGTGCAGAACAATCGCAAGCCTGGGACCTATGAGTACCAAATGCTCTACGGCATTCGCGCCGAAGAACAAAAGCGGTTGGCAGCGGCCGGCGAAACGATGCGTGTCTATGTGCCCTATGGCACCGAGTGGTACGGCTACCTCATGAGACGCCTCGCTGAGCGCCCTTCGAACCTGACATTCTTCTTGCGCTCACTGATTAGCCAAAAATAGGCCTCAGCTGCGCCTCACTGCTCGACGAAAGGTCTGTCATGACGGTCGCGATTGTTGGCGTCGGAGTTATGGGAGAGACCCTGCTTTCTGGTCTCTTGCGTGGTGGTCGGCGTGCCGAAGATTTGGTGATTGGTGAGAAGCGAGCCGATCGTGCTCGCGAGCTCACTGAGAAGTACGGCGTGCGCGTCGTTTCCAATGTGGCCGCGGTGGAAGCCGCCGACACAGTGGCGCTCGTGGTGAAGCCACAAGACATGGCCGATGTTCTCACGGAGATCGCACCAGCTCTGCGGCCGGGTCACCTGGTTGTGTCATTGGCTGCCGGAATCACGACCGCTTTCATCGAAACGCACACGCCTGATGGTGTCGCCGTCGTACGTGTCATGCCCAACACTCCCGCGCTCGTCGATGAGGGCATGGCGGCGATCTCACCTGGGTCGCACTGCGATGAGGAGCACTTGGCTGAGGCAGAGTCGCTGTTGTCAGCCACCGGCCGTGTGGTGCGGGTGCCTGAGTCGCAGCAAGATGCGGTGACCGCGATCTCTGGCTCTGGCCCTGCCTACTTGTTCTTTGTTGTCGAGGCGATGATTGAGGCTGGCGTGCACCTAGGTCTGCCTCGCACGACCGCGACCGAGCTAGTGGTTCAGACCGCGTTGGGCTCGGCGATGATGCTTCGTGAAACCGGCGAACACCCCACAGTCTTGCGCGAGCGTGTCACCTCTCCGGGAGGCACGACCGCAGCTGCGATTAGGGAACTGGAAAGTCACCGAGTTCGCGCTGCCTTCATGACTGCGATGGAAGCCGCCCGCGATCGCAGCCGTGAGTTGGCCGCTCAGTAGGGGTACCTGTCAGCCTGGCTCGCTTTGCCCGGAAGTTATGCGCTTTGCGGGGAGGATCTCCCCGGTGAAGCGTCAAAGTCACAGGTTTACTTGTGACTTTTCACCTGCTCCGAAATCACCCAGTGGGTGGGTGCTCGTTGTAAACCCCTGCAGGCTCTTGCCCGCTGAGTTCAGCGATTGCGGCCATGACTTTGTCGGTGATTTCACGCCGAGCGCGACCGGTGGGCATGGCGGTGTAGTCGTCACCGAAGTGGATGGGTTCGCCGAAGGAGACCTCGACCTTTGCTAGGCGGGGGAGTTTGGAACCGACCGGCTGGATGTTCTGGGTGCCTTTGAGACCAACGGGCACTACAGGTGCGCCGGCAGTAAGCACGAGGTGGCCAATCCCGGTGCGGCCTCGATAGATCCGGCCGTCACGTGACCGGGTGCCTTCGGGATAGATCCCAAAGCAGTGGCCTTCGGCGAGCACCTGCAACGCAGTTTCGAGTGATTGCATGGCGGCTTTGGTGTCGTCGCGGTCGACGGGCAGCATGCCGAGGCCTTCGAACCATGCCTTGGAGATCGCGCCTTTGACGCCGGGGGAGTCGAAGTAGTCGGACTTAGCCAAGAAGACGACCTTGCGCGGCACCAGCACGGGTATGACGACGCTGTCGACGAAGCTGAGGTGGTTGCTCGCGAAGATCACTGGACCCGTGAGCGGGATGTTGTCGAGCCCGCGCACGGTGGGACGCCACAACAGCTTCGCTAGTGGTGGCACAACCGAATGCATGGCCTCATAAAGCACGGGGGACAGTGTGCCCTAGCTCGGGCCTTGGGCGCGTTGAGGTTCGAGATGTGGCCGCTGAGCGAACAAGTTGCGAAGTTCCCCCGACGAGCGCGACTCCATAGGGGTATCGTCCGAATTGTGACCGGGTGCAAAGCATGTGTGGTGTTTGACAAGTCGCTGACGAACTACGACTTTGGGCACGACCATCCCATGAATCCCCTCCGTGTCGATTTCACGATGAGCCTGGCGAACCAACTGGGCGTTGTTGGTGAGAGCGGGCTGATGACTGTTGCGGCGCCCAATGCCAGCGATGACGATCTCCTGACGGTGCACACACCGGAAATGATCGACGCCGTACGCCGCACCAGCATGGACCCGAACTTGAGGCTCACGGAGTTCGGGCTCGGCACCGATGACAACCCCACCTTTGGTGGGATGCACTTCGCCTCGCGACACGTCGTGGGGGCCAGCATTGAGGCTGCGCGGCAAGTGTGGACCGGGCAAGTCGATCACGCCGCCAACATTGCCGGCGGGCTGCACCACTCCATGCCCAACTCCGCCAGCGGCTTTTGTGTCTACAACGACATTGCGGTGGCCATCAAGTGGCTGCTGGCCAATGGTGCGCAACGGATTGCGTACGTCGACCTCGACGTACATCACGGCGACGGCGTGGAACGGATCTTCTACAACGACCCGCGGGTGCTGACGATCAGTTTGCACGAGACGGGCCAAATGCTGTTCCCAGGCACCGGGTTCCCTCACGACCATGGCGGCCCAGATGCACCCGGCAGCGCGGTCAACGTGGCGTTGCCGCCAGGCACAGCCGACACCGGGTGGCTGCGGGCCTTTCATGCGATCGTTCCGCCGCTGCTTCGTGAGTTCAAACCCGATGTCATCGTGTCCCAGCAAGG
>CALMMO010000332.1 GCA_937868455.1 uncultured Marmoricola sp. | reverse complement strand
CTTGCCTCGAACTCCTCAGCGCCAACGCTGGGGTCAAACATCCGAGCCCAGGCTTGGTTCTTTGCCTCGGGCGTCGCGATCGCTGCGCGAGCCTCGAGGGCGCCCAAAGTGCCCTCCCACGAGCGGTCGGCTGCCGCTTCGCGTTCCAGGGCGCTCACGTCGCCCAACTCTGCGAGCCGGCGCACGATGGCCCAACGGACCTGCTTGGTGAGTTCGACTTCGTGCATGTGCCCGGCGTCGAGCAAGCGCTGCAGCGACTCGACATCGGTGTCAGTGCGGGCAACAGCCAGGAGTGCAGGCAATGCCACATCTCGACTGGGCTGCGTCTGGAGGATCTGCACCGCCAACTCCTCGACGTCGTCCTCGACCTCAGCCACGTCGGCAGGGTGCACCCAGCGCATGACTTTGGGGATCTCAAGTTCCAGCGCCGTGCTGATGATTTCGGGGTCGTCCTCTTGGCGCAGTTGGGCGGGCAGCCATGAGGAGAGGAATTCGGTGGGGCTCATCTGCACGTCGCGCACTCGGTCAATCGCTGCCCGCATCAACACCGCACGCGTGCGTGGGTGCGGGGCAAACTCACGGGAGCGAATCGCCCAAGTGTCTTCGTCGTAGGTGACCTTGGCGTAGGTCTCATCACCAGAGTTGGGGATCACGGGCTGGCCAGCGAGTTCAGGCAAGCGCACGGGCTGATCGTCAAGGTCGACGAGGTGTCCCTCGGTGACGCTGAACCGATGCGGACGGCTGCCAGTGCGCGTGAGCAGGGGTACGTCGCCGTCGTACTCCAACGAGATGGTGTCAAAGCCCGTGGTTCGCAGCCACGCCTGCACCCAGCCCTGCACGTCTCGTTCGGGAGCAGCTTGGGCCAGCGACTCGGTGAAGTCGGCCAGTGATGCATTTGAGAATGCGTGGGTGTTGAGGTGCCTGTTGACGCCGGCAAAGAACGCCTCATCACCGAGCCAGGTGACCAGTTGTTTGAGCGCCGCCCGACCCTTGCGGTAGGTCAAGGCATCGAAGTTCCCCAGGGCGGTCTCGGCTTGCGGCACGTCCTCAGGGTTGGGGGCTACGGGGTGGGTGGAGCGGCGTACGTCGGCGCTATAGGCAGCCATCACGTCTAGTGCGTCGTAGGAGGCCAAGTCCAAGCCGCTGACTTCACGAGCGATCCGAATGCCCATGTAGTCAGCAAACGACTCATTGAGCCAACTGTCCTCCCACCAGCGCATCGTGACGAGGTTGCCAAACCACATGTGCGCCATCTCGTGAGCGATCACCATCGCGGTGCGCATGCGCTCGGGCTGCGTGGGCGCATCGGGAGTGAGGTACTTGTCGTTGAAGGTCACCGCCCCCGGTGTCTCCAAGGCGCCCCAGTTGTGGCCGGGCACGAAGAGTTGTTCGTAGGAATCGAAGGGATAGGGCGCATCGAAGTAGCCGGTGTAGGCGTCAAAACAGCCGCGGGTGTGGGTCTCTAAGAACTCCGCGTCTCGCGCCAACGCCTGGGCTTGCGAGGCTCTGGCATGCCAAGCAAACGGCAACCCAGCGTGCTCGAAATGGTGTGATGACCATGGGCCGGCACAGATCACGAAGAGATAGGTCGAGATGCGCGGGGTGGTGGCGAATGTCCAGGTGTTTGCCTCGCGCTGACTAATACCGTTACCGATCACGGTCCACTCCTGAGGAGCGGTGGCGCTCACCGACATGGTCGCCTTGAGATCGGGTTGGTCAAAGCAAGCGAAGATCTTGTGGGCCACGTCCATGCCGAGATAGGCAGATGCGTACGTCTGGCCATCAGCGGGATCAGTGAAGCGGTGCATCCCGTCGCCGTCATTGACGTAGGCAACATCAGCTTCGATCTCAACGACATTGCTGGCTGCCAGGTTGGGCAAGTGCAGGTGGCCTCCGGTGTATGCCGACGAAGGCAACTCCTGACCGTTGAGCCGGGCACGGAGGTTGGTCGCCTCATGCAACTCGATGAACGTAGAGGCTCCGGGCTCGCGGCAGGTGAACGTCGCCGTCGTACGCGAACCAAAGGTTGCGCCGTCGGTGAAGTCGATGTGGATGTCGTAGTTGGCGACGTCAATGAGTGCCGCACGGGTGCGTGCTTGCTCCAGGGTAAGGCTCACACATGGGTGTCTACGTCACCGTGCGGGCATGATGCAAGCGCTGCGGCGCGAAACCGTCATGTGTTCGGCCCATCGCCCGATTGGTCTTCACCGGCTCAACTCAAGTAAGCTTCCGGGGTTGCCTTGGCGAGGGAGTGAATGAGCTCCGTGATCGACGCGGCCGGTTGACTTAAAGCACCGTGCCAATTTGTCGTGCGGTGCTTTCTCTGTGTCCTGGCCGGCAACCACACTGACGCATTACGTACGCAATCGATGAGGGAGCACCCGCAGCATGTCTAGCGAAGAGAAGATCAAGGCCGAAATTCGCACCGAGTTCGGCAAGGGTGCGGCCCGCCGCATCCGCCGCGACGGCAAGGTTCCTGCCGTGATCTACGGCCACGGCCACGACCCCGTCCACCTGACCATGCCCGGTCACGACACGATGA
>CALMMO010000331.1 GCA_937868455.1 uncultured Marmoricola sp. | reverse complement strand
TTTTCTGCTCGACGCGACCACCTCGACCTACACACCGGTTGACCCTGCCCTGGTTCAAGCGCGCGTTGTCGGCCCACTCGGGCAGCGCGGCGCCGCGCTGCTCAGCGAGGCTTCAGACTGGTCGCGATCCTTTGAAGGTGTCTCACGCAGTTTCAGGCGGGTTGCTAACGACCTACACCCATTCACCGAGTTGCGCGGCGTTGACAACATCAACCGCTTCATCGAAGCGACCCTCGAGGACGCCACAACCGAACTGCTCACCGCCCAACCCACAATTGGACGATCGGCGGCGGCGTTGGAGCGCGCAGCTGAGCGCGACACTCGCACCGTGCAGCGAGGCGTGTCGATGCGCACCCTCTACCAGCACTCTGCTCGCCGAAGCCACGTCGTCCAGGAGTACGTCGACCGAGTGATGGCCCACGGTGCCCAGGTGCGCACCCTGGAGGAGTTCTTTAACCGATTGATCGTTGTCGACCGACAACTCGCGGTCATTCCAGGAGCAGACAGCGCCCAAACAGCGATCGCGATTCGAGAGCCCTCCCTGGTTGCCTACCTGGCCGACATCTTCGAGCGCTATTGGGAGCGGGCCCGGCCATTTGATGACCGGGCCGAGACAACCCGACGCATCGTTGCTGCTGATGTTCGCAACCTGACCTTGCGGCTTCTCACCGAGGGACATAGTGACCCAGCGAGCGCTAAACGCATGGGGGTGAGCACCCGCACCTACGCCGGTTACATCGCAGCACTGAAGGCTGAGTTTGGCGTGCAGACGCGGTTCCAACTGGGCTACGCCCTCGGCCTCGACGATGACCGTGAGTACCACGACGAATCCAGTTAATGGAGAAAAAACAAAACGAGAGGGTGGTGCGCGAACGCACCACCCTCTTTAGTTTCGAGACGGCCGGGGGGGTGGGCTATCGCGGACATCTTTGGGGGGGTGGGTGATGACCACTGTCTCGAAAGTCTTGATTTGTAATCCGACGCTTGGGGGGGTTTAGCCCCAACCGGTGTCGACCTTGGTTTGAACAGCACCCCATCCGGTGTCCTTCGCGGCGCTCGCGCTGCCACCAATGCCGACGATCAGACCAGCGCTCAGCACTAGCGAGATGAGGCCACGTGCAAATGTCTTTTGCGAGAACATGCGGTCTCCTTCGAGTCCGAGGCGGTCCCCCAATAGCGGGGCTTGACTACAAGTGTCACCCCTGTTTCTGCCCGAAAAGCACGGAATCGGCCTTCATATGTGTGCACTGCATTTTCATGCAACTCTCCGACACGCGGCGCGTTGAGACGCAGACCGCGGCTGCGAGTTAGGCGTGAGAACCAAAAACGTCCTTAACTAAGGTCAAGTCACGCGAAAATGACCGCAATACGGACTGATCCGTCTGTGATGGTGGCCGATTCTTTCGAATTTCGTAACCCAACGCACGCTCAGATTCGAATTGGCGACTCGTCGTCAGATTCGCCAACGTTAACCGTAGGTAGTCTCACATTCTGGACTCTTTCCAGTTTGCGTCAGGCAAAACCATGACAGCCGGCCAAAACCTTGCGGGTTTGACCGGCTGTGACGATGGCGGAGGTGGCGAGATTTGAACTCGCGAGAGGGCTTTACCCTCAACCCGCTTAGCAGGCGGGCGCCATAGACCGGACTAGGCGACACCTCCATGGTGCGGAGACAGGTTACAAGGGTCGAGCGGGCCCGGCCAATTCGGGGCCAACGAGAGTGGGCGCTTGCATCAGAGCATTAACGCCGCTGCTTCAAAAGTTTCGTCACTTCGCGCACGAACTGCTCGGGATCTACCGCTAACACCGCAACCGGAATCGTGGTGGTTCGGCCGTCCTTGAGACGCACAACGACGCACTTGTCGCCGCCGACTGTTGCGGTCGCTAGTTCCTCGACCTCGCTCCATCGAGCACTCTTCGCGCCGGCTCCTCTGACAAAGCGCACCCGATAGCCCTGTGCATCGGTGCGTACGACGTACGCGCGACTGCTCAACAGCGACCCCATCAACACCACGGCCACCACGACCAACAACGCCACGACACCAAGTACCCACGGTTGCCAGCGAAACACGAAGGCCATCAGCGCTGTCACAAAGACAATGACACCAAGAAGGGTGAGCAATGTGCCCAACAGTCGCGCACGCAGCGCAGCCGAAAAGGGATAGTCCGTAGTCACACCCCGCATTCAACCGGACCATGGACCTGGAAAAGTCCTTAGGGTCTGCTCAGGAAGCTGGGGTTGTCACCTTCTAGTGATGTGAGTCACACTCTAAATCCACGACCCACTCGGAGGTGGTCGCGATGGCCCAGCAAACCAGTCAGTTCGAACACGCTGTTTCCCAGATTCGCCAGGCCCTCTCAGGGCCAGTGACTGCGGAATGGGGATGGCAACTACGCAGTCACCTGCGTTCGCTTCGTGTCGCCATGGTGACCGAACCCAGCGTGAGTGAAGGCTGGCTTGCGGCCAGGTGCGCCCAGGCCCAACGAGAGCGGCACGCACTCATCGCTCGCATTGCTCAACTCTCGCCCATTGTGTTAGCCGGGGATGCGGTCGAGGACGTGCGTGAAACCGTGGAGAAACTGCTTCACGATGTTGAGCGGCACCGTCAGCGAGTGCACGATCTGATTTACGACGCCGTCTCGCTTGAGCTCGGCGGCTCCGAGTAGAGCTACCCAACTAGCGGGCAACTAACTGGCAGAGGGGGCGGGATTCGAACCCGCGGTAGGTCTCCCTACGACCGCTTTCAAGGCGGTTCCGATCGGCCACTCCGGCACCCCTCCACACCCAATCCGCGAATCGGGCTGTGCCTAGGTTAGTACGACGAGCACGTCACCTTCTTGCACGACGTCACCTGGTGACACACGAACCTCCTTGACGACGCCTGAACGCTCCGCCAAGACCGGGATTTCCATCTTCATTGACTCCAGGAGAACCACGATGCCTCCCTCGGCGACCTCATCGCCGGGTGCGACACGAACCTCAAAGACGCTGGCCACTAATTCGCAAACGATGTGCAGGTCACTCATGAAGGGGAAGGTACGCGCTTGGCGCCCGTGCTCGCACCTTTTCAGCGCAAGCGTTGGGTGCGTGCCGGCTCGGGACGCACCGCGTGCTCTTCTTCATCGTGGCGGGCACGACTGCCTCGCGAGCCAGTGAAATAGAGATCGACGCGAATCACGAGGAACCCCACGATCAAGCCCAGAACAAGCGTGTAAACCACACCGAGTGCTGCCTTCCAGGGCTCCAAGCCGCCTTGGAACATCCCAGCCACCGCAACGGTGGCAGCGACCCCGAAGGCACATGCCCACCATCCTTGGCGCCGACGAGCTCGCATAAACACACCCCACGCGAGCGCTGGGAACCCGAGCACAGCAGCCAATGGGTGGGGCACCGCAAGCATGGTGCTCAACAGACGCGTGCGCATTGAATCGATGGTGAGCAACAAGCCCGGTGAGCCCCATCGCCGCAGCGCCTCGCCATAGGCCAAAGCAACGGCGAGGATCAACGTGCCGACCAAGATCATCACCAAGCCGCGCTTGCCCAAGCCGTGCAGGCCGGCGCCAAGGCCATTGACCAGGGTCAGAATCCACACCAGCGCGAACGCCAAGGCGATGTAGGAGAACCGCATCGGCTCAACAGTGGCCCCAATGGCCGATACGGCCAAGGCCCCGCCGACAGCGACCACGCAAGCGATGAGGACCTCGCGAATAACCTCGGGGAATGTCACAGCTGGCCGAGTCACCAAGACAGCAAAGACGGTGGTGATCACGGTCATGGCCACAGACAACCCGGCCAGAAGCCAGTCGATATTGGTAAGCAAAATTGCTGTGCTCGCCACAGCGGCGATGCCGGCGGCCAACGCGGGAAGGTTGTCGGTGCGATGCATGGCACCCCAGGAGTACGCAGTCATGAGCGCGACAGCACCGGCGATGCGGACTCCGCTGGGCAGGGTGATGCCCAAAGTGGGCTCCA
>CALMMO010000330.1 GCA_937868455.1 uncultured Marmoricola sp. | reverse complement strand
CCTAGGGGGTATGAACACAAACATGGGTGGCAATGACCGCAAGATCCGTATTGGCGTCGCAGTTGTGTTGGCAGTGATTGCCTACTTCGTCGGCTTCGGCTCGACGCTGGGCATCATCGCCCTAGTGCTCGCGGCAGTCATGCTGGTGACCTCAGCGGTGGGCTTCTGCCCGCTCTACACGCTGTTTGGCATCAACACCTGCAAGCGCAACTAGTTGGGACGCACTCGCCGGACATAGCCAAGCTGGTGCTCAACCAAGCTGGTCCTCAACCAAGCTAGTGTCCGGCTATGCGCGCTGCCCTCGTCACCGCCACCAGCGGCCCAAGTGGAATCGAAATCCGAGACGTCCCTGAGCCGACCGGCGAGATCGTGGTCGACATTCACGCGGTCGGGATCAGTTGGCCCGACCTGCTCTTAAGCAAGGGCGAATACCAACTTAAGCCTGAGTTGCCGTTCATCCTTGGTGTTGATGCTGCGGGCGTCGTACGCCACGATGCGGGTGGATTCATGGCCGGAGACCGGGTTGCCCTGTGTGGCGGCTACGGAGGCGCCGCCGAGACGGTGGCCACCGGAGCGGACTTTGTGTTCGGGTTGCCCGACGAACTCAGCTTCGCCCAGGGCGCGGCTATCCCGATGAACTACCTCACCGCTGAGTTTGCGCTGGGCGAGAGGGCACAACTGCGCGCTGGGGAGACCGTGCTGGTGCACGGCGCTGCAGGAGGAGTCGGCACCGCTACTCTCCAAGTGGCGAAGGGTCTGGGCGCACGCACTATCGCGGTCGTCTCTAGTCCTGAGAAGGCCGAGGTTGCTCGGCAGGCTGGGGCCGATGAGGTCGTGATGGTCCAGGGATTTCGCGACGCGGTTCGCGAGTTGGCCCCAACCGGCGTAGGTGTCGTCGTTGACGTCGTGGGTGGGGATCTCTTCACCGACTCATTGCGTTGCTTGGGCGACCAGGGCCGCTTGATGGTGGTCGGATTTACCGGTCGTTCCATCCCCGAGGTCAAAGTAAATCGCTTGCTGCTTAACAACATCGACGTACGCGGGGTCGGGTGGGGTGCCTACGCCATGATGCGGCCCGGCTACATGCGCCAGCAGTGGGAGCGACTGGTGCCCATGATGGCCGCAGGACTGATTGACCCACCACTGGGACCAGTACGACCGCTGGAGGAGATCAGCGAGGTCCTAGTGGAAATGGAACAGCGCCAGACACTCGGCAAGTCTGTGCTTGCCGTGCGCTGACGCTGTTCGCCTGGAGCGTGTTGGATCGTCGATTAGTGCGAGCGCACCATGACCGGTGAGGTGGAGACGGTGAACTTCGTTGCGGCTGCGATCGGGGTGGCGACGCCGTTGACGTCTTCCTTGCTGAACGCGCCAGTTGCGGCTGCCACACTGGACGTGCCGCTGGTGCGCCAGTAGATGCGGCGGGTTTCGCCGCCACCCACCACTACGCAGCTGTATACGCCGACGCTGTTCTTCACGCACGGGCTCACGGAGGTGTTATTGAGCCAGGAGTGGGACACCTGCCAGGAGTTGCCAGCCGGACGCAGGTTTACCCAGTCGAAGAAGTTCGTGAGCTTCACGCCCTGGTGCCACATGTCCCAGCTAAACCACTGCATTCGCTGAATGCCTGAGCCGGCCAACAAGACGTTGTTGCGCACGATGAACGACTGTTGGGTCGCATCGGGCAAGTCAAGCGCTGAGGTCATCGAAACCATGCCGTAGTTGACCTCGGTCACCCAGATCGGCTTCGTCTTCGCGCCC
>CALMMO010000329.1 GCA_937868455.1 uncultured Marmoricola sp. | reverse complement strand
ATCGACCTAGCCATGCCGCCAGTGTGACCAATCGGGGCGCTGGATGCCAGAAACCGAGTGGGGGTGAGGCTCTTGACCCACGTGGATGTCATACGAATCGAGCGCTGTAGCGACCCAGACGTATGACGCTAACGCGCGTGCAGCAGCACCGATTCGAGTTGGCTGACGAGTTCAGCACAGGTGCGTTCAACCATCGCCAGTACGTCGTGAAAACCCTCAGCGCCGCCGTAATAGGGGTCAGGCACTTCGCCCGGCCCCGCCGGATCGAAGTCTCGGAAGAGTCGCACCTGGCCCTCGCCTTGGGCACGCACGTCGCGCAGGTTCGCGTTGTCCATGACCAGGATCAGATCGCGATCAAACCAGGTGCGATCGAAGTGGGCGGCGCGGTGCTTGTTGGGGTCGTAGCCGGCGTCTCGCAACGTCGCGGCGGCGCGCTGGTCCATCGGATCACCAAGGTGCCAACTGCCGGTGCCCGAACTCGTGACCTCAACCTGCTCAGCTAGGCCCGCGTCAGCGAGTTGGCGTTCCAAGACCACGTGGGCCATCGGCGAGCGACAGATGTTTCCGAGGCAGACCATGGCAACGCGGTACGGCGAGCCACTAGGCGCAGGAACGTGCCCGATCACTGCTCGTCGGGGACAAGCGCGCCCAACACAGCGGAGGCGATCGAAATGATGATGCTGCCGAAGATGGCTGTCCACCAGAACGTGTCGACATACAAACCAAAGCCGACCTTGTGGCTGACCCAACTGGTCAGCATCAACATGGCTGCGTTGATGACCAGTAGGAGGAGGCCCAAAGTGAGGACGATGAAGCAGAAGCCCAGAGTCTTCAGCAGCGGCTTGATGGTCGCACCGATGAGTCCGAAGATCGCGCCCACAACCAGCAAGGTGAGTGCCTTGGCGGGCAGTGAGTCGCCTTGCACCTCAATGCCGGGCAGGGCCCAATCGGCAATGCCGATGGAGATCGCGTTGACCAGAATCCAACCAATAATGCGCATGGGCCAGATCGTAGGGCCTAACTGCTGCTGACCGACTCTTTCATCGAGGATTCGCCGCCTTGCAAGTGCTGAGTGAGTTCTTCAGCGGCCGCTTCGAAGTCGTCGTTGTCGAGCAGTCGGACTAGCAGCTCGTGTGAGTGCACTTGGTCGGCAGCGTTGCGTTTGATTCTGTCAACGCTGGCCAGCGCCAACCTGATCTCGGTGTTGAGAGTGTCGGCCACTGCGGTGAGCCGTTGGCTGCCGTTGAGGGCCACAAACGAGCGGTGCACATCAAGGTGCGCCTGATTGAGCGCGGCTTGTGACGGGTTGCCGTGCACCACGTCGCTGTAGCGTTTCAACGCGGCCCGCACGTCCTCTCGCGCCTCGTGGGTCGCATGCCGCCAATTACGCACCCCCGC
>CALMMO010000328.1 GCA_937868455.1 uncultured Marmoricola sp. | reverse complement strand
CAGTCCCCGGTTGGTCTTTCGGCAGGGCCCGCCTGACTTTGAATCAGGATTAGCGACGTAGGTTCGACTCCTACCCGGGGAGCGAGCGAGCGCCACACCGAACTTGTTCGGGTGTGGCCGAGCGAGCGAGCCGGGTCGACGAGCGCAGCGAGGAGCACCCGGGGTCCTGCACCGAAGTGGACGAGCGAATCTGGAGGTCGCAGGTGGACTGCGATGCTGGGCTTCATGCGCCATTCGCCGATCCGTCGGGCTTTTAACCTCCTCAAGCAGATTCAGCCCATTAGTACGGCGCTCGACGTACCCCATCGCATCGATCGGCACTGATTTCCCTGCTGCTTTGCCCGGAAGTTTGGCGCTTTACCCAGGAGATCCTCCCCGCAAAGCGGCAAAGTCACAGGTTTACTTGTGACTTTTCACCCGCTCCAAGGCGGCTAGGTAGGCTGACCCCAACCTAGGAACAAAGGGGTCACTCTTGCCCGGCACGCCCGAACTCACCGTCATCGTCCTTGCTGCTGGGGGCGGCACCCGGATGAAGTCCAAGACGATGAAGGTGCTTCATCCACTCGCTGGGCGCTCGATGATCGGGCACGTGTTGGCGGCGGCTCGTGCGTTGGAGCCGACTCGGATTGTGGCGGTGGTGGGGCACCAGCGCGAGCAGGTCAGTGAGCACATTGCGCAGATTGATCCTGACGTCGTACTTGCTGTCCAAGAGACCCAAGAGGGCACTGGCCATGCGGTGAAGGTGGCAGTTGAGGCGCAGGGGAAGATTGACGGCACGGTGTTGGTGATCACTGGTGATACCCCGTTGCTGGAGGCGCAGACGCTGAAGGATTTTGCCGACCAGCATGCGCGTAGCGCCCAGGCGGTCTCCATCTTGAGTGGCATCGTGGCCGACCCCACGAACTATGGCCGGATCATTCGCGAGCACGGTCACGTCATGGCGATCGTGGAGCAGAAGGAATGTGACGCCGAACAGGTGTTGGTCAATGAGATCAACTCGGGGATCTTGGCGTTCGAGGCGCAGTTCCTCACCGAGGCTCTCAACAAACTCGAGCCGCACGCCCACAAGGCGGAGTACTACCTCACCGACACGGTGTCGATCGCGAAACAAGCTGGCCTTGAGGTCGGTGCGATGCCCATCGATGACTGGAAGCAGACCGAGGGCGTTAACGATCGGGCTCAGTTGGCTGCGTTGGCTAAGGAGAAGAACGCCCGCATCCTCAAGCATTGGATGGCCCAAGGGGTCACCATGATCGATCCGGCCACCACGTGGATCGATGTCGAGGTCACGTTGGCGCCAGATGTCACGGTGTTGCCCGGCGTGCAACTTCTCGGCACTACGACCGTGTCCGAGGACGCAGTGGTTGGCCCTGACTCGACGTTGAAGGATTGCGAGGTTGGCGCGGGGGCTCGAGTGGTGCGCACGCATGCAGAACTCGCGGTGATTGGCGAGGGCGCGACTGTCGGCCCGTTCTCCTACCTGCGACCGGGCACGGTGTTGGGCGCCAGCGGCAAGATCGGCGCCTTCGTTGAGACCAAGAACGCCACCATTGGCACCGGCTCGAAGGTCCCGCATTTGTCGTACGTCGGCGATGCCGTGATCGGCGAGATGACCAACATTGGGGCTGGCACGATCTTCGCCAACTACGACGGCGTCAACAAGCACAGCAGTCGCATTGGCTCGCACGTGCGTACTGGGTCCGACAACGTTTTCGTGGCCCCGGTTTCGATCGGCGATGGTGCGGTCACTGGAGCCGGAAGCATCATCCGGCGCGACGTACCTGCTGGAGCCCTCGCAGTCAGCGGGGGTCAGCAACGTCACATCGAGGGGTGGATTTTCCGCAAGCGCCCCGACAGTTCAGCCGCGCAGGCCGCCCAGAGCGCACTTGATGCAGACCCCGGGGTAGGCCCAGGGGCAGTTGATAAGACAGAATCCTGATTGCCAGCATCCGAGCAGTAGGAGCGCACCTGCCGTGAGCGTCGTAAAGAAGACCACCAAGAAGAAACTGATGGTCTTCAGTGGCCGGGCCCATGAAGCTGTCGCCCAAGAGGTTGTTGAGGGCCTCGGCTGCGAATTGGTGCCGACCTCGGCTTACGAATTCGCCAACTCTGAGGTCTACGTCAGATACGAAGAGTCAGTGCGAGGCAGCGATGCCTTCGTCATCCAAAGCCACACCGCGCCGATCAACAAATGGATCATGGAACACCTGATCATGGTCGATGCGCTCAAGCGGGCTTCGGCCAAGCGGATCACCGTGGTTTTGCCGTTCTATGGCTACGCCCGCCAAGACAAGAAGCACCGCGGACGCGAGCCCATCTCGGCTCGTCTGATGGCTGACTTGTTCAAGACCGCTGGAGCTAACCGCCTCATCGTTGTCGACCTGCACGCCGACCAGATCCAGGGCTTCTTTGACGGCCCGGTTGATCACTTGATGGCGCTGCCGATCCTGGCCGACTACGTCAAGGAGAAGTACGGCGACCGCGCCCTAGCCGTCGTTTCCCCCGACGCTGGCCGCATCAAGGTCGCTGAGCGCTGGTCGGCTCGCTTGGGTGGGGTGCCGTTGGCGTTCATCCACAAGACGCGTCGTACTGACCGGCCCAACGAAACAGTGGCGAACCGGGTCGTGGGTGACGTGCACGGGCGGATGTGCGTGCTGGTCGACGACATGATCGACACCGGCGGCACGATCGTGAAGGCCGCCGAGGCACTGATGAAGGAAGGCGCCGCAGGGGTGGTCATTGCGGCCACTCACGCGATCATGTCCGACCCTGCGACTGAGCGCCTGAAGAACTCCCCGGCCACCGAAGTCATCGTGACCAACACGTTGCCGATCGCGGAGGAGCGGATGTTCTCGAAACTCACTGTGCTCTCGATTGCGCCACTCATCAGCCGAGCTATTCGTGAAGTCTTCGAGGACGGCTCGGTGACGTCGATGTTCGACGGTCACGCCTGAGGCGAGTCTCCCCAGGCGCCTCTGATGGCGATGGTCAGGTCGAGATCATCGATCGCGTCGTTCCAGCGTCGAGGCATCGTGTAGGGCAATTCGCCCGAGCAGGCTAGAGCTAGCTGACTCCGCAATTTCACCATGGTGTCCATCGACATGGGGGCGCGCGGCAGTTGCCAACTCACCTTGTTGATCAGTCCCTGACCGGCGTTGCGGCTCAAGGCAACGGTGGCGTCGACGTACTTAATGGCCCATTCCTCAATGAGCGAGTGCTGTCCGACGGCCCAGAACCCGTTGGAACTTGCCTCGAACTCCTCAGCGCCAACGCTGGGGTCAAACATCCGAGCCCAGGCTT
>CALMMO010000327.1 GCA_937868455.1 uncultured Marmoricola sp. | reverse complement strand
GGGGCAGTTATGCACTTTGCGGGGGAGATCTCCCGGGCAAAGCGTCAAAGTCACAGGTTTACTTGTGACTTTGACACCCTCAGTAATCCAATCCCAGCGCGCTCATCCGCTCGGTGTGGCGCTCGGTAATGCGAGTGAACATCCGAGAAACCGCCGCCAGATCCAACCCCGGTCGATCGATGCCTCCCGCCAACAAAGCAGTGAGCGCATCACGGTCGGCCGCTGTGCGCTGGGCCTGCGAGAGTGCCTCACCCATGAGCCGACGTCCCCACAGTGCTAGGCGGCCACCGAGTTTGGGATCGGCCGCAATCGCAGCCCGCACCCGGTCGACAACGAAGACTGCCTGCCCGGAGTCTTCGAGGGACTTCACGATCACGTCGCGGGTGTCCGCATCAAGGAAGGCAGCGATTTCACGGTAGAAGTCGGCGGCCAGTCCATCGCCGACGTACGCCTTGATGAGGCCCTCCCACCAATCGCGCGGAGCAGTGTGTTCGTGGAACTCATCGAATGGCTTCTCAAACGGCTCCATCGCCGCAACTGGGTTAGCACCCAGACCCTCGATGCGGTCCAAGAGGCGCTGCACGTGACCAAATTCCTTGACGGCCATGCCACACATCGCCATCTTGTCGCCTAGTGATGGGGCCATCTCTGCGTCATCCACCATGCGCTCAAAAGCGGAGAGTTCGCCGTAGGCAATAGCTCCGAGCAGTTCGATCACGGCTTCTCGGTAGTCAGCGTCACCGAAGTCGCTGCTGTCGGAATCTAGGTGTGCCGCAGACGGTGAGTCGGTCATGTGCGCAGAGTACCGATACCATAGGGGCAGCCGACGCGCCGCCAATGCCGATTTCCAGTGCTGATCACTGGGGCGATTTCCATAGGACCAGGTCCATGGGGGCTGAATTTCTTCAGTGACGAGCGCGCAGCTACGACGTACTCACAGAACAGGCAAGACTCCTGACCACCTTTAGAGAACTCGGGGTACTCCCCGAGATTGCAGACGCCCTTGAGCGTGCTGGAATCGTGACACCTTTCCCGATTCAAGAAATGACATTGTCCGTGGCCCTCATGGGCACCGACCTGATCGGCCAGGCTCGCACTGGCACCGGCAAGACCCTCGCCTTTGGCATCCCCGTGCTGCAACGCACGGTGGCATTGCGAGACGCTGACTACGAAGACCTCGCCGCACCTGGCAAGCCCCAGTCACTCATCGTCACACCCACCCGCGAACTCGCCTTGCAGGTCGCCAGCGACCTCACCTTGGCGGGAGCCGACCGCGGCATTCGCGTGCTTACGGTGTACGGCGGCGTGCCTTATGAGACTCAACTCGACGCCTTGAAATCCGGCGTCGATGTCGTCGTGGGCACCCCCGGGCGCCTGATCGACTTGATGAACAAGCGGGCCTTGGATGTCTCGCATGTGAAGTCTTTGGTGCTTGATGAGGCCGATGAAATGCTCGACCTCGGCTTCTTGCCTGACGTTGAGAAGCTCATCCGCAACACCCCCGAGACGCGGCAGACGATGTTGTTCTCCGCGACAATGCCCGGTGCGATCGTGTCGCTGGCTCGCATGCATATGCGACACCCCATGAACATTCGCGCCGAGTCCTCTTATGACAACCAGACGGTGCCCGCCACCGCCCAGTTCATCTACCAAGCTCACGACCTGGACAAGCCCGAGATGATCGGCAAGATACTCCAGGCCGAAGGCGCTGATCTGTGCATCGTGTTCACCCGCACGAAGCGCCAAGCCCAACGCGTTGCCGATGATCTGGCCGAGCGCGGCTTCCCCGCCTCACCGCTTCACGGTGACATGGCACAGGCCGCACGCGAGCGGGCGTTGAAGAAGTTCCGCGACTCCAAACTCAAGGTGCTCGTTGCTACCGATGTGGCAGCGCGTGGCATCGACATCACTGGGGTCACCCACGTCATCAACTACACCTGCCCCGAGGACGAAAAGACCTACGTGCACCGCATCGGTCGTACCGGTCGCGCCGGCGCCACCGGCACCGCGATCACCTTGGTCGACTGGGCAGACCTGCACCGTTGGAAGATGATCAACAAGGCGCTCGACTTGCCTTTTGACTCACCGGTCGAGACCTACTCCTCGAGCGAGCACCTCTACCACGATCAGGGCATCGCTCCTGGCACCAAGGGTCGCGTTGCTGTGGCCAAGCCTGAGACGAAAGAAGCTCCTGCTGACTCTGAGCGCAGCGAGCGACCCGCGAAAGCCCGGCCTAGCCGGTCACGTTCGCGTCGACGTACTCGTGGCGGATCCTCAGTCTCCACTTCGAGCGAGGCTCCCACACAGACCAGCAGCGCAGGTGGCCAGGAGGGCGGTTCAGCACCGGCTCGCAAGCGCCGCCGTCGTCGGCCCGCATCAAAGCCAGCAGGCGATCAGAGCTAGTTCTGCTTTGCCCGGCACTTTGGCGCTTTGCGGGGGAGATCTCCCCGGTCAAGCGCCAAAGTCACAGGTTTACTTGTGACTTTTGACCACTTCTGTGACCTATGCGGTCACAACCACCCGGGTGCCAATCGGGGCAAAGTCCCACAACTGGATCGCATCGTCGAGCTTTTGACGAATGCACCCGTGCGAGAGGGGCGTGCCCAATTGAGCGACGGTCTGCACAGGTGAACCATCTAGTACCGGGATGCTGTGGAACCCGATGGCTGCGTTTTCGCCACGGGTGAAGCGAACGAAGTACTCCATGGTTCCGCTGTCATCAATGCCCACTGCGTTACGTGAGCGCGAATAGACCGAATAGCTTCCCGGTTGCAGATTGTCGGTCACGCTCCCCGAAACAAGGTAGGAGCGTGCAACCGTTTCGGAGCTGTCCACCAGCCAAACCCGCTGCTCAGAGATCGAGAAAACGACGCGCCGCCCAGTGCCCGAATCCGTGGGAAGTGCGATCTCGGCAGTTGCCGTGGTGGGTGTCGCCAAGTTCGGCAACTTGGAATTCACCGTTGAGACTTCGGGGGTCAGCGTCGGCTTGGCAACCGGAACTGTCGCTGTTGGCTTGATTGCAGCACTGGCCTTGGCCTGGGCCGAAGAGCTCGGCAGCCATCCGATCCCACCCAGCGCGGCCACACAGACAACGGTCGTGGAGACAATCAGCGCGGTGATGCGATCATATCTTGGCCGCGGCCGCCTCAGCTCGCGCGGGCTCACACGTGCGCCTTTCGGGCAATCAATGCCTTAGCCACTTCACGATAAGCGATCGCACCCTTGTTGCTCTTGGGAGCCGTAGACAAAATTGAGCGTCCCGCAGCCGGAGCCTCGGCAAACTTGATCGTCTTGGGAATCGGTGGCTCGATCACATCAAGCTCATAGGTTTGGGAGATGGTCTCCAACACCGCACGGGCATGGTTCGTGCGCCCGTCGTACAACGTCGGCA
>CALMMO010000326.1 GCA_937868455.1 uncultured Marmoricola sp. | reverse complement strand
CACCACCACCGACGAAGTCCCAGTCGACTCCCAAAATTGATTTTTTGGGGGTGTCGAAGTCACAAGTAAACCTGTGACTTTGTCGCTTTGCGGGGAGGATCATCCGGGTAAAGCGACAAACATCCGGGTGAAGCAGCCGGGCGGATTGGTGCTCCAACACCGATAGCGCCCCAAGTGGTCGGCGTACGCGGGCGCTAGCTCTTCTTCACGAACTCCGACTTCAACTGCATCGGCCCGATCCCGTCGATCTTGCAGTCGATGTCGTGGCCGCGAAAGCCATCGGCGAGCCGAATGTTCTTCACCTTGGTGCCGACCTTCACCACCAGTGATGAACCCTTGACCTTCAGATCCTTGATCACAGTCACCGAGTCGCCGTCAGCCAACGGAGTGCCATGCGCATCAGTGATCTGCCCCGAAGCCGCCTCGTCAGCCTGATCGTGCGCGGTCCACTCGTGCCCGCACATGGGGCACACGAGCAGAGCGCCTTGTTCGTAGGCGTAGGGCTCGTTGCATTCGGGGCAAGGCGGCAAAGTGTCGGTCAAGGTCGGGCTCCTGGTCTTTTTGCGGTACGTCGAACTATCTCGCGTTTGACCATCTCGAACCCAATTGGGGCGGTCGCTTTACCTAGTCGGCCAGCTCATCCTCACCCTGGTCATCATGTGGCGCCATTACGCCAGCGCTGGCGTATCGAGAACTTTTGCGACGATGCGAATACATTGCGCAAAGTAAAGGGGGTTGCGAAAGTGTCGAGATCTAGCCTTGAGGCTGTGCTCTGCCGATCAGCACGAATCGACAGAGGGTTTGCAGCTACTGAGGCGGTTCAAGTGATGAGAACACCGCGAAGCAGGTGGCTTTAGAGTCATGCCAAAACCGAACCCACTCTCACGGGCCGACGCAGTCTTCATCGCGCTGTTGTTTCCAGGCATGGCTCCCATCTTCCTGATCTCCCCGCTGCGCGAGATATGGCGCGACTTATCCGCCAAAGGAAAGAAGCGCTCGCCCTATGCGTTGAAGGATTTTGAGGACGGGCTGACCGGGCTGCTCATGTTGCTCGTGGGGCTCGGCCTTGTTGTTGGCGGACTTGCTTCCGCCGCAGTTGAGGCCTTGTTGCCTATCAAAGGGGACATGGTCTTTGTGTTCTTCTCCGCCGTCCCTATGGGCGGACTTGCTGGTTGGACTGTCGGGGAGTTCATTCTTGGTCATGCCGCGGCAAAGGCGGGAAACCTCAACCGGAACGCCTTAGCAAAATCCCTGGTTTTGCACTCGTGCGTCTCGTGGGCGGCAACAGTGGGATGCTTTTTCATGTATTCCTACGCGTGATTGGCTTACTGGCTAGATGACCACGTGTCGACGGCGTGGGCTCTGTTTCAGGGTGCCGTTCCACCACCGCATGCAACGTCTCCGCCCCGTACCACCAGCCGGAACCGCATCCCCGGCCACCACATGCGGGTTGGGGGGCGCTTTGCCCGGATGTTTAGCGCTTTGCGGGGAGGATCATCCCGGTTAAGTGTCAAAGTCACAGGTTTACTTGTGACTTTTCGCTCGAATTACACGGATGTAGTTAGTCAAGGCAACACGCCGAGAAAACCAAAAAACTTTGCAACACCTGTTTCCAATGTGACAAAAGACGTCTAACGTGGCGCAAGTCGAGTCGTCGGGGAAGCGATTCGACGACGCTATGAAAGTGGGATGGCTGTGTTTGCCCGTTCAGCAGTTGCGGCAACCGTGACGATCGGGGTCTTGGTTGGAGCGACGATTGGCATCGCCTCGGCGGACCCCGATCCCACTCCGCATCAGTTGGCCCAGGCGCAGGCGAAGGTTGAGACTAAGAAGGAGCAGATCGCTCGACTCAAGCTTGAGCTTGACGCCCTCAGCGAGCAACTCGACTCAGTGGCGATGACCGCCGAGCAGGCGGCTGAGGCCTACAACGGGGTGCGCTGGCAACTCAAACAGGCCAAGCAAGCGCTCTTGCGCGCCGAGGTCGCCCAAAGTTCGGCGGCTGCGCGCGTGGGGGAGCAGCGCGGCAACATCTCCGGCATGGTGGCCGATTCGTACCATCAGATCGGCAACCTGGGCACCGTGCAGGCGATCCTTTCCTCAGATGACCTCGACACGATGCTGGTCAGTCTGGGCACGGTCGGTGCCATCAATGACTCGATGCAGGTCGACCTCGACGCCTTCCGTGTGGCCAACCAGCAGGCCCGGGCCACAGAGCGAGCAGCCCAGCGTGCACGCGATGCCAAGCAACGTCTGCTGGCTGAAGCCAAGGCGGCCAAGGATGAGGCCCGCGCGCAGGCCGATGGAGTACTTCGCCAACCCTCGGCCCTGCTGATCGAACGCGACAAGCTAGCCCGCGAGCTAGCGAAGGCTCAGGGGGTTGTCCAACAGGCCAACCAACCCAAGCCCCACGATCCGAAGCCCACCGATCCGAAAACCGATAACCCCAAGCCGAGTGACCCCACCCCGACCCCGGACCCCACTCCGACCCCCGACCCGACCCCACCCGCGCCCTCTGGCGGGGCGGGTGCTGCGATTGCCTTCGCGAAGAAGCAGTTGGGTGAGCCCTACAAGTGGGGTGCCACTGGGCCTGACTCGTGGGACTGCTCTGGCCTCACCATGGGCGCATGGGCCGCCGGCGGGGTGTCGTTGCCGCACTGGTCGGTTGCGCAGTACCAAGTCAGCACCCCAATTTCTCGGGCAAACCTTCGCCCCGGCGACCTCGTCTTTTGGGGGTCGTCAGGAAGCCCAAGTTCGATCTACCACGTGGCGATCTATCTGGGCGGCGGGCAGATCATTCATGCCCCGCGCACCGGCCGAGACGTGGAGATTGTCTCGATCGACTACTGGCGAGCGCCTAACTTCTTCGCTCGGCCCTAGTGGGCAAGGCTCAGTGGTGTTCGCCTTCGGCGTCTGCTTCTGCGGCCTTCTGGCGTTCGAAGGACGCGCGTACTTCGCTCTCCGCCTCAAACCGGCCGACCCACTCCGCGCCTTCGACTGACTTGCCGGGCTCGAGATCTTTGTAGACGGTGAAGAAGTGCTCAATCTCGAGCCGGTCAAACTTCGGCAAGTGGTTGATGTCGCGCAGGTGCTCAAGGCGCGGGTCGCTCACCGGCACGCACAGCACCTTGTCGTCACCGCCAGCCTCATCAGTCATGCGGTACATCCCGATGGCGCGACAACGGATCAAACAACCCGGAAAGGTCGGCTCGCCAATGAGCAACACCAGTGCGTCGAGCGGGTCGCCGTCGAGGCCCAGGGTTTCTTCGATGTAGCCGTAGTCGGCTGGGTACTGCGTGGAAGTGAACAGGGTGCGGTCGAGCCGGATGCGACCACTCTCGTGGTCGACCTCGTACTTGTTGCGACTTCCCTTGGGAATCTCAACCAGAACGTCGAACTCCATAGCCATTCACCTCTCACCTGCGGATCTGCTGCGTGCCGTCGATGCGGCGCACGCCGTGCGTACAGTGTCGCGCACAATGGGCTTCGATGCCGCATCCGTTCACGGTCGCGGGAGGACTCCGAGCAAACGAGAGGCATGACCGGGTGCGAAACCGTAAGCAACCACACACTGATCGCCGCTGGCCTAGTGCGATTCCGTGGGTGTTGTTGGTCGGCGTACTCACCTTCGCTTTGGCAGCCTGGCTCTTTGATCTGGGCAGTGTGTTGGGGGTTCGTGGCGCACGTCCCGAGGCACCTCAACCCCAGTTGCTCTTGACCAAAGCTGGCGACCCGACACCCGTGGCCGCCCCGGCGCATGGCCCCGAAGCCGACCCTAAGAAGGTCGAGACGGCACTCAAGGCGATCCTGAGTGACAAGTCGATCGGACCCAACATCGGCGTGGCAGTCATTGACTTGAGTAGTGGGAAGTCGGTGCTTCGACGTGGCCCGGAAACGTTGGCGCCCGCATCGACGATGAAACTTCTCACCAGCACTGCGGCCTTGCATGTGTTGGGACCAGATCACCGCTTCACAACTTCAGTACTACGGCGCGACAACGAGATCTTCCTCCGTGGCGGGGGAGATCCGATGCTGACCGCGAAGCGCTCCAAGAGCTATCCCACCCGGGCCAGTTTGGCTGACCTAGCCGATCAGGTCGCCAAGGCACTAGGCCGCGGCCAGAAGGTGCGTCTTGCGTACGACGCGTCGCTCTTCAGCGGGCCCACCACGAGCCCGACGTGGCCCCCCGGCTACCTAGGCGGTGGCGTGGTGCCCCGCATCAGCGCCCTGTGGGATGACGAGGCGCACATCGGTGGCGGATATGTCGCTGATCCTCCTAAGGATGCTGCCGTCGACTTCGCCAGATTGCTGCGCAGTCGCGGAGTGCGTGTGGTTGGCCAACCGCGTCCAGCGAAGACTCCCGAGCAAGCCACAGTGCTCGGTGAGGTGCAGAGCCCACCCCTGTCTTGGATCGTGACCCACCTGCTCATGGTCAGCGACAACAATGCGGCTGAGGTGGTGGCTCACCAGGTTGGGTTAGCCAAAGCCAAGTCGGGCTCATTTGACGGTGGTGCTCAGGCCGTGCGCGACGCGTTGCGGGAACTCAAAGTGCCCCTTGCAGGGGCTCGCATCTTTGATGGCAGCGGGCTAAGTCGCAGCAACCGCCTCGCACCCGAAACTCTGGCTGCCGTGCTGCATCTGGCTGCCACCGACCCACAATTGCGCTCGGTGATCACCGGCATGCCAGTGGCCGGCTACACCGGATCGCTAGCCACGCGGTTCGACCGGGGAGCACATGCTGGTCAAGGGCGCGTGCAAGCCAAGACCGGCACTTTGACCGGCGTCCACGCCCTGGCCGGAGTCGTCAACGACATGCAGGGCACGGTGTTTGGTTTGGTGATC
>CALMMO010000325.1 GCA_937868455.1 uncultured Marmoricola sp. | reverse complement strand
GAGCGCATGCATGGGCGCCGCTCCCTCGGCCGTGTGCTCGGTAACGGAACCGGGGGCTGCAACTTCCTGTTGGCCGTAGACATCGATATGAACACGGTCGATGGCTACACCATGTCTTCGTGGGAGCGCGGCTACGGCGACATGGAGTTCGCCTTGGATCTAGACACCATTCGGGTGCTCACCCACCACGAAGCCACTGCGATGGTGCAATGCGACCTGGTGTGGCTTGACCACTCCCCCGTCGTCCAGTCTCCGCGCGGCATCTTGAAGGCTCAGTTAGCGAAGGCTGCCGAGAAGGGCTGGACTGCCCTGGCTGGCACCGAGTTGGAGTTCATCGCCTTCGAGGACACCTACGAAGATGCCCACGATCTGGGCTGGCGTGACCTGACTCCTGTCAACCAATACAACGTGGACTACTCCATCATCGGGACCTCCCGAGTCGAGCCCATGATGCGCGACATCCGTAACACGATGTACGCGGCAGGCATGGATGTGGAGTGCCTCAAGGGCGAGTGCAACTTTGGCCAACACGAGATCGGCTTCCTCTACAACGAAGCCCTGGTCTCGGCCGATAACCACGCGGTCTACAAGACGGCCGCCAAGGAGATCGCTTCTCAGCACGGACGTTCGTTGACGTTCATGGCGAAGTACAACGAGCGCGAAGGCAACTCCTGTCACATTCACCTCTCGCTTCGAGGTCTCGACGGTGCCCTCGTGTTCGCAGAGGCCGATGGCGGACCCTCGCCGCTCTATGACTCGTTCGTGGCGGGTTTGCTGGCCACGATGCGTGACTTCACCTTGCTCTACGCGCCCAATGTGAACTCCTACAAGCGGTTCGCTGCCGGTTCCTTTGCCCCCACCACGATTGCGTGGGGCCGAGACAACCGCACCTGCGCGATTCGCCTGGTCGGCAAGGGTCCTTCGGCCCGGTTGGAGAACCGAGTGCCGGGCGGCGACGTCAACCCGTACCTAGCCCTGGCTGCGATGTTGGCTGGCGGCATGTGGGGCATCGAGCAGGGGCTGACCCTGGAGCCAGAGTTGGTGGGCAACGCCTACAACTCTGGGCGTGAGCAAGTGCCCACCACTTTGCGAGAGGCCCGCGAGGCTTTCACCAACTCCAAAGTTGCTCGAGCGACCCTGGGTGATGACGTAGTCGACCACTACACCAATATGGCCGACGTTGAACTGGCTTCATTTGATGCCGCTGTAACCGACTGGGAGCTGCGCCGCAGCTTCGAAAGGATGTGAACGGGTGAGCACCACCCTGATTAACCCGACCACTGGCACCGCGATTGGCGAGGTGCCACACACCTCTGCCGAGGAGACCGATCAGATCATTGATCGCGCCCAGGCAGCCTTTGCTTCGTGGCGGGCGGTGGCTCCCGGAGAGCGTGCCCGACTTTTGCGAGCGTTTGCGGCCGTGGTCGACTCCCACATTGAGGAATTGGCCCAGCTTGAGGTCAAGAACGCTGGTCACACGGTCGGGAACGCGCGTTGGGAAGCAGGCAACGTGCGCGATTGCCTCAACTACTACTCCGCAGCTCCCGAGCGGCTCTTTGGACGCCAGATCCCGGTGCCAGGCGGTGTGGACATCACCTTCCATGAGCCCCTGGGCGTGGTCGGCATCATCGTGCCGTGGAACTTCCCGATGCCCATTGCTGGCTGGGGCTTTGCTCCTGCATTGGCTGCGGGCAACACGGTGGTTCTCAAGCCTGCCGAGATCACCCCGCTCACCGCGATTCGCCTGGGCGAATTGGCCCTTGAGGCCGGGTTACCCGAGGGCGTGTTCAACGTCATCCCGGGCAAGGGCTCTGTGGTGGGTCAACGCTTCGTGGATAACGAGTTGGTTCGCAAGGTGTGCTTCACCGGGTCCACCGCCGTCGGCAAACAGGTGATGGCCGGGTGCGCCGAGCAGGTCAAGCCCGTCACGCTGGAACTGGGCGGCAAGAGCGCCAACATCATCTTCGCTGACACCGACATCGCTGGGGCCGCTGCCTCCGCGCCAGGCGCAGTCTTCGACAACTCTGGCCAAGACTGCTGTGCACGCTCGCGCATCCTGGTGCAGCGCACGGCGTACGACGAGTTCGTGGGTCGCCTTGAGCTTGCCGTGAAGGCCATGAAGGTCGCCGATCCCAGCGTTGCAGGCACCGACATGGGACCGATGGTTTCTGCGGGCCAGCGCGACTCGGTGAAGGCCTACATGGATGCCGCCACGATCGCGTTCGCAGGCACCTGCCCTGACAGCGACGGCTTCTGGCTGCCACCGACGGTGGTGGAGTCCCGTTCAACGAGCGAGGCTGTGTGGCGCGAAGAGGTCTTTGGCCCGCTCGTCGCAGTCATGCCCTTCGATGACGAAGACGAAGCCATCATGTTGGCTAACGACACCGAATACGGTCTGTCAGGCTCCATCTTCACTAACGATCTGGGCCGTGCCATGCGCGTGGCGCGTGGGGTGGAATCAGGCAACCTCAGCGTCAACTCACACTCATCCGTGCGCTACTGGACGCCATTTGGCGGCTACAAGCAGTCAGGACTTGGTCGCGAACTTGGTCCCGACGCACCCAACGCATTCACCGAAGAGAAGAACGTCTTCATCGCTCACTAAGACCGAAAGGAAATACGCATCATGGCTGGACGGCTCAGCGGCAAAGTCGCTGTCGTAACGGGAGGTTGCTCAGGCATTGGACTGGCAACCGTCAAGCGCTTCGTCGAAGAGGGTGCCAAGGTGGTCATCGGCGACATCGACGACGCAAAGGGCTCGGCGCTGGTCACCGAACTTGGTGGCGCAGACATCGCGACGTACGTGCACGTCGATGTGACTTCAAAGGAAGAAGTCGACGCACTGTTCAAGACCGCTAAGGACAACTACGGCTCGGTCGACATCGCCTTCAACAACGCGGGCATCTCGCCCCCAGACGATGACTCAATCCTCGACACCGAGCTCGACGCGTGGCGTCGGGTGCAAGAGGTCAACTTGACCTCGGTCTACCTGTGCTGCAAGGCAGCCCTGCCCTACATGCTGGAGCAGAAGTCGGGTTCGATCATCAACACGGCGTCCTTTGTGGCAGTGATGGGAGCGGCCACGAGCCAGATCTCCTACTCCGCGTCCAAGGGTGGCGTGCTGAGCATGAGCCGCGAACTCGGGGTGCAGTTCGCCCGCGAAGGCGTGCGTGTCAACGCACTATGCCCTGGACCGGTCAACACTCCCCTGCTGCAAGAACTCTTCGCCAAGGACCCCGAGCGCGCCGCACGCCGGCTTATTCACGTGCCCATGGGTCGCTTCGCCGAGCCTGCAGAGATGGCGAACGCAGTGCTGTTCTTGGCATCCGATGAGTCCTCGTTCATCACCGCCAACACCTTCCTTGTCGATGGTGGCATCTCGGGCGCTTACGTCACTCCCCTGTGATGACCAGCCCGGTCATTGGCCTGTCGACCTACCGCGAACAGGCGAAATGGGGCGTGTGGGATCAGCCCGCTGACCTACTGCCGACAAAGTACGCCGACATCGTTGCTGCGGCGGGAGGAGCACCCGTGCTCCTCCCCCCAGCGGATCCTCGACTCGCGGACACGGTCATCGGTCGTCTCGACGCACTGATCATTTGCGGCGGGGCGGATGTGGATCCGGGCCGATACGACCAGGAGCCACACGAACGCACAGCGAACTGGCGACCAGACCGCGATGCCTGGGAGGTGGCCTTGTTGCAGGCTGCCCAGCAGGCGGACCTGCCGACACTGGGGATCTGTCGGGGCATGCAACTCATGGCCGTGGCTGCTGGAGGATCACTGATCCAACACACCCCTGATGTGACCGGGACGATGGACCACGGACCCCAACCTGGCTGCTTCGGGAAGGTGCCAGTCAGTGTTACCCCAGGCTCACGTCTTGAAAAACTCGTTGGCGCCTCGGTGGCCGTCAACTGTCACCACCACCAACACGTGGCCCAGCACCCTGGGTTCGTCGCTGTAGCGCATGCAGCAGACGGCACCTTGGAAGCAATGGAACTCCCCGGAGATCGGTTCTGTGTCGGTGTGCAATGGCATCCCGAGGTGGCCGCCGACGAAGGGCTTATCGCGGGTTTGGTGGCAGCAGCGCGCCAGGCACAATGAGGCCCATGCTCGTCGACGTACTCGGAGCGCCTTACAGCGCCGAAAAGATCCAACTCACCCCCGACGATGAGGGTGAAGTGATCGCGACCTTGGTGTTTCGCCCCGCCCCCGCACCCATCGGGGCCGTTTTGCAGATCCATGGCTACTCCGATTACTTCTACCAAACCGTCGCCGCCGACTTCTGGGTGGCACAGGGCTACGACTTCTACGCCATCGACCTACGCAAGTACGGCCGCTCATTGCTGCCGGGCCAGACCCCGGCGTACGTCGAGCAACTCGACACCTATTACGAAGAGCTTGATGCAGCGCTCGAGATCATCTCCAAGCGCCATGAGCACATCGTTGTCTCCGCCCACTCCACGGGCGGGCTGACCGCCTCACTATGGGTCGAAGACGTCAAGCCACCCATTGCCGGTCTCTTCCTCAACGCTCCCTGGCTCGACATGGCTGATTCGGTGCTCTTGCGTACCGCAGGCACCGCGGTGATTGATCAGGTTGGCTCTCGCCAGCCCAAACGTGAGATCCCACGCAAAGTAACCGGCTTCTACGCCAAAAGCATCGCCGAACAGTGGGAGTTCAATCCCGAATGGCGCCCGATTGGCAGTTTCACGGTGCATGCCGGCTGGCTACGAGCCGTCCGCCGTGGCCATGCCCGGATCGGCAAGGGACTCGACATCTCGTGCCCAATTCTGGTGATGGCATCGCGCCGGCACACCAACCCTGAGACCTACGACGACCCCGATCAGCACCGCACCGACACGGTGCTCGATGTGGAGCAGATCCGCCGCAAGGCGCCCTTGCTGGGCACTCATGTGACCACAGTGCTGATTGACGGAGCCCTACACGACGTGACGCTCTCACACCAGCCTGCGCGGGACCAGGCTTTTGCTGAGATCGCTCGTTGGCTTGGCGCCTACGTCAACGTAGCAAGCTAAAGATCGCAATCAGTCCGACGAGCACGATCACGGCTCTCAATACGGTTGGCGGAAGTCGCTTGCCAATTCGGGCGCCGAGCTGACCGCCAACAACAGCACCGAGCGCAATCAACAGGGCAACACGCCAATCAACGTCGGCCAACACGACAAACATCAGCGCGGCGACACCGTTAGCGACACTCGACAAGATGTTCTTGGTGGCGTTGTGACGACGCACGGTGTCGTTCACCCCGATGCCAAGGATCGCCATCAGGAGCACGCCTTGCGCGGCACCAAAGTAGCCGCCATAGACGCCCGTGGCCCACACCCCCGGCCACACCCACCACGCAGGGGTACCAGACTGAGTCGAGTGTTGGGCAAGGCGTCGATTGATAGCTGGACCGGCAATCACCAACGCCACTCCAAGCCCGATGAGCACAGGAACGATCGACTTGAACGCCGTCGATGGCAGCCATAAGAGCAGCAGTGCCCCGACTATGGCACCTGTCAATGACGCACTGGCCAGATGACGAAGCCTCGGACCTTGCCCGACCAAGCTCTCCTTGTCCGCCCAGGCACCACTTAGCCCGCCTGGAAGCAGCCCGACGGTGTTGGTCACATTGGCAACAACAGGAGGTACCCCGAAGGCCAGCAGCGTCGGAAAGGTGATCAGGGTGCCTGAGCCAACGACTGTGTTGATCGTGCCGGCGCCGACTCCGGCCAGCACGACCAAGACGGCCTCGGTCCAGGTGTCAATCACTCCGCGGCAGGCGGTGCTGTGTGCTGACCTGCTGACTCAGCCTCGGCAATGGCCCGTGCCACCGCTGACTGTGCTTCGGTCAAAGCCGCGTCAGTCGTTGCTGGGCTTTCAGGTGCGGTCGTGCGCTTGCGTGTGCCGCCGGTGCTTCGTGGGATGCCTTTGATCTCATCGATCGAGGAGCCCAGACCTTCGAGCGCCCGACCAATCTCGGAGGGAACAATCCACACCTTGTTGGCGCTGCCTTCGGCCAACTTGGGCATCATCTGAAGGTACTGATAGGCCAGCAGCGACTGGTCAGGTTGCCCCTCGTGAATGGCCTCGAAGACGGTCTTGATTGCTTGGCCTTCACCTTGAGCCTTCAAGATTTGGGCTTCGCGCTCGCCTTGGGCACTGAGAATGCGAGCCTCACGCTCACCCTCGGCGGTCAGAATCGCAGCCTGCTTTTGACCTTCGGCAGTCAAAATCTGTGACTGACGCTGGCCTTCGGCAGTCAGAATGACAGCACGCTTGTCACGGTCTGCACGCATTTGCTTTTCCATCGAGTCCTTGATCGAGGGCGGCGGGTCAATGCCCTTGATCTCGACGCGTCCGACTCGAATGCCCCAGCGTCCGGTTGCCTCGTCAAGGACTCCCGAGAGGCCTCGGTTGATGTCTTCACGACTGGTCAGGGTCTGCTCAAGGTCCATGCCACCCACGATGTTGCGCAGGGTGGTCATCGTCAGTTGCTCGACGGCCGAGATGTAGTTGGCAATTTCGTACGTCGCGGCAACGGGGTCAGTCACCTGGAAGTAGATGACTGTGTCGATAGAAACCACCAAGTTGTCTTCGGTGATCACTGGTTGGGGCGGGAAGGAGACGACCTGTTCCCGCATGTCGATGACGTAGCGAACCTGATCCACGACTGGTACGACGATGTTGAGGCCAGGCTTGAGCGTCGTACGGTATTTGCCGAAGCGCTCAACGATGCCTGCTCGGGCCTGCGGAATGATCCGCACGGTGCGAGCGAGCACCACGATCACGAGCAGCGCCAAAACCAGCAGCACAACCAAGCCCGCAGAGATGGTGGGTAACACGATTAGTCCTCGTTTCCGGTGGATACCTGACGAACTACGGCCATGGCGCCGTCAATCGCAACAACTTCGAGTGTGGCTTGGGCGGGGATCAAGACTTCGGGCGTCTCTGGGATCGCGGTCCACTCATCTCCGCCAATCTTCACCCGACCTGGGGCGGTGGCGCTCAACGCGCTCAGGGCATGGGCGCGGCGGCCCACCAAGGCCGCAGGGCCAACCAGCAAATCGGGTCCGCGGTGCAGCGCCCGCAAAAGCGAGGGCCGAAGCAATGCGAGCAGCGCCAGAGCACTGATCATGGCCACAATCACCTGCACGAGCACCGGCAGCCCGATCAAGGCAGCAAGCATGGCAACCAGTGCGGCCACCGCAAACATCAAGAAAACAAAGTCGAGACTGAAGATCTCCACGATCGTGAGCACACCGGCTGCGATCAGCCATGACTGCCACATGTGTTGCCCAATCCAGTTCATGTCTTCGATCCTAGGTGATGGTCCTACGGACCGCCCGACGTGCAGTGAACCGACCATCAAGGCGATCAACTCGCAGTGGCATGTCAAAGGCTTGGCTCAATTGAGCTGAGGTGATTACCTCAGCGAGCGGACCTGCTGAGACCACTCGGCCACGGCGCAAAAGCAACGCATGAGTGAATCCGGGCGGGATCTCCTCAACGTGGTGAGACACCATGATGGTTGCCGGCGAATCGGGGTCATAGGCCAGTGAGGACAGGATCGACACTAGGTCTTCGCGCCCAGCCAAGTCGAGGCCCGCTCCTGGCTCGTCAAGGATCAACAACTCTGGGTCGGTCATCAGCGCTCGAGCAATTTGGACTCGCTTGCGCTCGCCTTCGCTCAACGTGCCAAATGAACGATTCAACAGTGCCCCGGCGCCCACTTCTTGGAGCAACCTCTCGGCGCGATCGTGATCGAGGGTGTCGTACTCCTCGCGCCACCTGCCGATGACGGCGTACGACGCACTCACCACCACATCGGCCACCCGTTCTCCGCGGGGGATGCGCTCGGCGATGGTGGCACTCGTGAGCCCAATGCGGGGCCGCAGATCAAAGACATCGGTCTGCCCGAGCCTCTCGGCAAGCACGCGTGCTGTGCCTGAGGATGGATGTAGCAGCGCAGCGCAGATCTGAACCAACGTCGTCTTGCCGGCACCATTGGGACCCAGCACCACCCAGCGCTCACCTTCGCGCACACTCCACGTCACCGAGTCCACCAACGTCGAGTTGCCGCGGCGAACACTCACGTCTGTGAGTTCGATGACTGGTTGCATGAGCCCGGAGTTTCCTCGAAATGGCAATGAGACACCGACACCCTATCCCCGCCTCCATCAGCCGCGGTGCTGCCCGATTACCTTTGCCTCCTGATGTCACTCAATCCAGCAACCAATCCGCCGACACTGTTGATCACCTTCAGTGGCACCGATCGACCCGGCGTGACCACGACTGTCTTTGGCACCTTGTCGACCTACGGCGTCGAGGTCATCGACGTTGAACAAATCGTGTTGCGTGGACAACTCATTCTTGGCGTGCTCATCACTGCTCCACGAGAGTGGCGCACTCTTCGCTCAGCCTTGGAGCGTGCGGGGGCTGACCTGGGCATGAGCGTCAACGTCATGAAGGGCTCTGGAGATAACACTGCG
>CALMMO010000324.1 GCA_937868455.1 uncultured Marmoricola sp. | reverse complement strand
AATGACGCCGAGAGTCACCGTGTCACTGAGCGCGACTGTTTCGATAGCCCCATCTGCGGCGCGCATTCCGCACCGAATCGCACCGCCCTCGAAGGCAGGTCCGGCCGGTGCCGCTGTCGCGAGCAGGGAGTCGCCATTGGAAAGCACGATCTCGCAGTTGGTGCCAATGTCGACAAACAGGCGCAGACGCTTGTCGCGGTCCATGCCGGTGGCCAACATGCCGGCCACGATGTCGCCGCCAACGTAGGCGCCCAGGGAGGGGAAGATCGCTGCTCGCGCGCGTGGGTGGAGAGCTAGGCCTACGTCGCTAGCCAACACGTCGGGGAAGTGTGCCGAGGACATGATGAACGGTGCGACACCCAAAGGCTCAGGGTCGATGCCGAGCACCAACGCAACCATGGTGGCGTTGCCAGCTAGCGCGACTTCGTAGACGTGCTCAGCGGCGACATTGCCTTCGGTGCAGACCTCCTCGGCGAGTTCGCTCAAGGTGTCGAAGGCGGCTTGCTGCAAGCGGCCCAAGGCGTCGGGGTCCATCATGGTGGCCGAGATCCGAGAGATCACGTCACCGCCAAAGGGCTGCTGCTTGTTCAACATCGAAGCCACCGCCACCGGCGTGCCAGTGGTGATGTCGAGCAAGGTGGCCACGACGGTCGTCGTACCTAAGTCGTAGGCGATGGCATAGCCGACACCCGTGGTGTCACCAGGCTCGATGTCGATGATCGCCTCATCGACCATCACCGCGGTCACTGCGAATCCGCTCGAACGCAGCACCGACGGCAAGCGTCGCAACGCATGCAGATCGCAGGTCAACTCAAGGTCGGGCATGGCCGCCTTGAGCCTGTCGAGGTCGGTGACCTGGTCTGCCAGCGTTGGCTCTTCAAGTTCGACAAAGCGCTTGTGGATAGCCGGACGCAAGATGACTTGGCGGCCCACGCCCACCGTGGCCGCCTTGGGACGTGTGGTCAGGGCAGGCACACGCACATCGAGGTTGGAGTTGGCGTTAACCAGGCACCCCAACCGCCAGCCTTGGGC
>CALMMO010000323.1 GCA_937868455.1 uncultured Marmoricola sp. | reverse complement strand
TGTCGAGGTACTTCGACCGAATCACCAAGCCCGAGCAACTCCTCTCATCATTGCCCCAAGTCGCCCGGGTCCTCACTGATCCTGCCGATGCTGGGCCCGTGACGATTGCGTTGCCTCAAGACGTGCAGGTTGAGGAGTTTGACTTCCCTGAGTCGTTCTTCCGCACTCGCGTTCACACAATCCCTCGTCCTCGTCCCGACGCCGATGCAGTGCTCGCTGCGTGCGCCGTACTCACAGCCGCGAAGCGGCCGTTGCTCGTGCTCGGTGGGGGAGTGCGCTACTCAGGTGCGGCACGTGAAGCGCTGGCATTCGCCGAGCGTCACAACATCCCAGTTGTCGAGACCGTGGCGGGTCGCACCCTGGTGCCCCACAACCACCCGTTGTACGCCGGCCCGCTAGGAATCATCGGCTCGACTTCTGCCAACGCCCTCGCGGCAGAGGCGGACGTGGTGTTGTCGGTGGGTTCACGACTCCAAGACTTCGTCACTGCTTCGTGGACCGTCTTTTCGCCGCAAGCCCGACTAATTAGCTTGAACGCTGCTCGCTTTGATGCCGTCAAGCACGGTGCGATCGAACTCGTCGGCGACGCGTTGGCCGGTCTGGGTGACCTGGAGGCGGCCCTTGATTACGAAGGTCCCGCAGCGTGGGCCTCTCGTGCAGCCACCGAACGTGCGAGTTGGGACGCCGAGGTGGACCGCTTGCGCGCGGGCGTCGTGCCCGATTGCCTCACCTACGCCCAAGTTGTGGGAGTAGTTAATGACGCGAGCACCAGCAGTGACTACGTCCTGACGGCTTCTGGCGGCATGCCTGGGGAGCTGCATGGTGGCTGGCGCACGGGCGACGTCTCCACGGGCGCGACATCAGGTTCGACCATGGATCTCGAATACGGCTTCTCTTGCATGGGCTACGAAATCGTGGCGCCGTGGGGTGCGGCCATGGCCCGTCAGCGCTCGCACCCAGATGGTCTGGTCACCTCGATCTTTGGTGACGGCTCCTATCTGATGATGAACTCCGAACTCTATTCCGCCGCGTTCTCAGGTCATGGGTTCGTTGCTGTTGTCTGCGACAACTTCGGCTATGCAGTGATCAACCGTCTGCAGACCGGTCAAGGCGCTGACGGCTTCAACAACCTACTCAGCGACGCGCGTGGGCCCGGGGCTGATGGGAGCGTGCGAGTCGACTTTGTCGCCCACGCCGCATCGATGGGCTGTGGCGTGGTCGACGCTCGCGATGCGATCACACCCGCGCAGTTGGCCCAGGCGTATGCCGAGGCCAGGGAACTAGCGCGGTCGACAAGTCGGCCGGTGCTTCTTGCCTGCACTGTGCACGACTCAAGTTGGACCGAGGCTGGAGCGTGGTGGGAAACCGGCACTCCGCAGTACATCTCCGGTCGGGCAGGGTACGACGAGGGCAAGGCTCGCCAAGTCCGATACCTCTAGACTCACCTGGCGGAGAGGCTGGCCGGGCGACCGCGGCGGAGACGTCGAGGAAGGTCCGGGCTCCACAGAGCGAGGTGGTGGGCAACACCCACCCGGGGCAACCCGCGGGACAGTGCCACAGAAAACAAACCGCCGACCTAGTCGGTAAGGGTGAAACGGTGGTGTAAGAGACCACCAGCACGCCGGGCGACCGGTGTGGCTAGGTAAACCCCACCTGGAGCAAGACCGAACAGCAGACGTTTGAGGGCGGCTCGCCTGAGTCTGCGGGTAGGTCGCACGAGGTCGTCGGCAACGGCGGCCCTAGATGGATGGTCGCTAACTGAACGCCGGTAACGGTGCCAGGGAACAGAACCCGGCCTATGAGCCAGCCTCTCCGCACTTCCCTTGGAACGAGTCCCGGCTACGGCAGAGTCAAGATTTCTGCACCGGTCTGGGTGACCAGCAAGGTGTGCTCGAACTGAGCCGAGACTCGTTTGTCTTTGGTGACCACGGTCCAGCCGTCATCCCACATGTCCCACGTGTGTGTGCCTAGGTTGAGCATCGGCTCGATGGTGAAGGTCATCCCAGGCTCGATGAGGTCGTCATAGTTGGGGTCGTCAAAGTGGGGCACGATCAGACCTGAGTGAAATGACGTGCCAATGCCGTGCCCGGTGAATTCGCGTACGACGCCGTAGCCAAACCGCTTTGCGTAGGACTCAATGACACGGCCGATCACATTGATCCGCCGACCCGGTTTGACTGCATTGATCGCTCGACGCAGCGACTCGCGGGTGCGATCCACAAGGTCGACGACCTCTTGGCTGACCCCGGGCGTTAAGAAGGTGGCATTCGTGTCGCCGTGCACCCCGTTGATGTAGGCGGTGATGTCGATGTTGACGATGTCGCCATCGAGGACCACCCGGTCATCGGGGATGCCATGGCAGATCACTTCGTTCACTGAGGCGCACAGTGATTTGGGGAAGCCTTTGTAGCCCAAGGTCGAGGGGTAGGCGCCATGGTCACAGAGAAACTCGTGCCCAATGCGGTCAAGCTCATCAGTGGTGACACCTGGTGCCACATGAGACCCCACCAAGTCGCGTGCTTGAGCGGCGAGAGCGCCCGCGATGCGCATGCGCTCAATGGTGTCGCTGTCTTTGACCTCCGAGCCCCGGAACGGACTGGGGTCGGGTTGGTCGACGTACTCCGGACGGGTGATCGAGGCAGGTACGGCACGGCGAGGTGAGATGGTTCCAGGGAGCACAGGCGAGGTCACGCAGGTGAGTGTAGTTTCGTCCGCATGGATGAGAAGTACTGGTTCTGCGTAACTCACCACGCGGTGGAGCAAGCCACGATTTGTCGCAGCATCGATCGGTTGGGTCCTTATGACACCTATGCCGAGGCCTCGCTGGCTTTGGAGAAGGTCGCCCAGCGCAACGAGCAGTGGGACAACGACCCCAACTGGAACGACGAGGACTAGCGGCCCCGCCAGTTCGACGGGGCCAGCACAGTCACTTCTTCTTGTTCTTCTTTTTCAGCGGTGACATGTCGGCCACCATGGCTGCCGCCGCAGTTGCGGTATCGGTGGCCTTCTTTGATTGCTTCTGAAGTTTCGACAAGGTTTTGCCGAAACGGTTCATGACCTCTTTGGCGACCTGATCGGCTACCTGTTTGGCAAGCTTCTCAACGTCCTTTTGGGCCAGCATCACGCCTTCGACAACCTTGCCAGCCATTGCGGTCGCCTCAGCCACCAGTGGGGCCGCGGCGGCCTCCATGGTCTTTGCGGCGTCGGTGGCGGTGTCGGTGATCATGTCCAACGGTGATGAGGACTTGGCCTTGGCGGGTGCCGGTGCGCTGGTCACGTTGACAGCAGCAGGCGCCTTCTTAGCCGGGGCTTTCCTTGCGGCGGGTGCCTTCTTTGCGACTGGAGCCTTGGCAGGTGCCTTGGCAGGTGCCTTCTTCGCCACGGGTGCCTTGGCAGGTGCCTTCTTCGCGGCAGGTGCCTTCTTAGCAGCGGTGGCCTTGGCTGGCGCTTTCTTTGCGGCAGGTGCCTTCTTGGCCGCGGGAACCTTCTTCGCGGGGGTTTCGCTCATGTGGATGCCTCTTTCGTTGCCGGGGGCTCTTAGTCCCAGTGTGGCACTAGCCGGTGAGCTAAAAGGTGTGTTCGGGGCCAGGAAAAGCGCCAGATTGCACGTCAGCGGCGTAAGCCTTGGCTCCTTGGAGCAACACAGAGTGCACATCGGCGTACTGCTTGACGAAGCGCGCCATCCGTCCGGTACGCAAGCCAAAGGCGTCTTGCCACACCAACACCTGGCCATCGCAGCCGTTGCCCGCACCGATGCCGATGGTCGGGATGCTCAGCTCTTGGCTGATCGCCCTAGCCACGTCACCAGGCACCATTTCCATCACGACAGCAAAGGCCCCGGCATCTTGTACGGCGAGCGCGTCGGCACGCACGTCGGCGCCGCCATCGCGGCCCTGCACCCGGTAGCCGCCCAGTGCGTGCTCACTTTGTGGGGTGAAGCCGATGTGCGCCACAACCGGAATGCCGCCTTGCACGAGTTTGCGGATCTGCGGTGCCATCTCTTGCCCACCTTCGAGTTTCACGCAGTGGGCAAGGCCCTCCTTCATGAACCTCACTGCGGTGTCATAGGCCTGCTCGGGTGAGCGTTGGTATGAGCCGAAGGGGAGGTCGCCCACCACCATCGCGCGTTTCACTGCCCGGGCCACGGCTTTGGTCAGCGGCAGGAGTTCATCGACGGTAATAGGCAATGAGGTCTCGTTGCCCAATACGTTGTTGGACGCTGAATCACCCACTAACAACATGTCGATGCCAGCCTCATCGAAGGTCGCTGCGGTGAACATGTCATAGGCAGTCAGCATGGTGATCTTTTCGCCAAGCTCCTTCATTTCCCGAAGGTGATGAGTGCGGATCCGCTTTACCGGGGCAGCAGTACCGCTTCCATAGGGTGCGGTTTCTTCAGCCATGTGTGGCTCCTTTGTCGACTCCAGGCCGCCGAGTGCGGTCCCAGGTGCATCAGGTGAACTAACGGTAGCGGGGCAGGTGTTCCAGATGCGCTGTGTCGCTGCTCACGTCGTACGACGGCGCACAGACGTGCTGAGCACTCCAACGATCACGAGGGCACAGCCTGCTGCAGCCAGCCACGACACGGATTCGTCGAGGATCAACCAGGCGGTTGCCAACCCCACAACGGGCACTGCCATTGACCACGGGGCCACAACGGAGGCGGGGTGACGCGCCATCAGCCACGACCACAATGTGGTCGCGAAGAGGCTGCTGATCAACGAGGTGAACAGCAAGCCGAGGTTGGCGCTGAGCGCTGAAGGCGCGGTGGAGAGTGCTTGGCTGATGCGATCTGGGCCTTCGTAGACCCACGACATTGCCAGTAGCGGAAGCGGGGGGATCGTCGTCATCCACATGGTGAAGTGAAAGGCGTTGTCGGGGCGTGCAGCGCGGGCGGCGAGGTTGCCTAAGGCCCATCCCAGGCCACCTAGCACGGTGAGCACGAAGGGCCACAGGCTGGCGCTGAGTCCGCGATCTAGTCCCACGACCGTCAGGCCCAGGGCTGAGATGACCACACCGAGCACTCCCACACCAGAGAGGCGTTCGCGCATGAAGATGGCCCCCAAGATCACGGTCAACGGTGCCGAACTTTGCAGCACTAGGGAAGCCAGGCCTGCTGGCATCCCGATGGCCATCGCCCAGTACAACAAGACGAACTCCATCGTGCCCAAGGTGAGTGCGTAAATGAGCAAGTAGCGCAGTGCGACCTTGGGGCGCGGCACGAAGATCAACGTCGGCACGGCCAAGATGAGCCAGCGCAACGCCAGGAGCAAGAGCGGCGGGTAGTGCTCAAGCGAGGCGTGAACTGCGATGAAGTTGATACCCCACACCACGGCGACGAAGGCGGCAACAAGTTGGTGGCGAACGGGCACCTGGTCAGCATGAGGTGGATCGCCATGAAGGTCTAGCGAAATAAACTACGCCATTAGTTAAGGTGACCTTCATGGATGCCCGACACTTGGCTCTCTTACGCGACTTGCGCGATCGAGGCAGCGTGCAAGCAGTGGCAACTGCGTCGCAGCGCACCCCCTCAGCGGTTTCGCAGCAACTTCGCACCGCGCAGCGCGACCTCAAAATCAAACTGGTTGAGCCCGAGGGCCGCGGACTGCGCCTGACACCTGCTGGTGAACTCCTGGCTCAATGCGCTGGCGATGTTGCGGCTTCGCTGGCACGCGCCCAGGCGAGTCTTGATGAGTTTCTCCAACGCCCAAGTGGAGCGGTGAAGATCGTGACCTTGCCCAGCGCTGCGGCCGCACTCATGCCTGGGGCGCTCACGATGCTTGAGGACGACTCGATCGAGGTCATTGTCGAAGACATGGACGTGCCTGAGTCTGACTTTGCTCATCTGGCTCACGACTGCGACATCGTGATTGGGCACTCGATGCTGGGAGAGATCCCCACAGGGGCCGAAGCGCTGCGCTGCCGCACGTTGGCCCGCGAGCCCCTCGACATCGCACTGCCGATGGGGCATCGCCTGGCATCGCATGAGTGGGTGACTCCGCACGATCTCGTCGGTGAATCGTGGGTCTGCCCGCCTGATGGCTACCCCTTTGCCACTCTGCGGCAAGCGATCGAACAAGTCAGTGGGCACCCGGCGCGGGTGCGCCAGCAGGTGCGAGACAACCGACTTGTCGAATCGCTGGTGAGTGCCGGGATCGGGATAGCTGTGTTGCCGAGGTTCTCGACGCTGAGCGCCGATCGACTCCACTTGCGCCCGTTGCGGGGTGTCGCAGCCACCCGATGGGTAGTGGGGATGTCGTTGCCTGACCGCGCCGAGCGCGTCGCAGTACGACGGGTGCTTGAGGTGCTCTCGCACGTTGGGGCAGATCTCACTCACGCAAGCCACCCAGAGACCTAGACTCACCTTCGTGGACTTCGCCAACATCTATGACCAGGGCTTTGCCCGTGTGGCTGCCTGCACGATCCCGGTGGCGATTGCCGACCCGGCGACCAATGCGAAGGCCGTGATCGCCCAAGCCCGCGAGTGTCACTCCGAAGGCGTCGCGCTCGCAGTCTTTCCCGAGTTGTGTCTGAGCGGCTATGCCATCGACGACTTGGTCATGCAGCAGCCTCTGCTTGATCAGGTGCTCGAGGCTCTGGGTGAGGTCATCGCGGCTTCCAAGGCAGTGGGGTCGGTGCTGGTTGTCGGCGCGCCGTTGCTGAAGGGCAATCGTCTCTACAACTGCGCTGTGGTGATCCATCAAGGTGACGTGCTTGGCGTCGTACCCAAGACCTATCTGCCGAACTACCGCGAGTTCTACGAAAAGCGATGGTTCGCCAGCGGAGTCAACGTGCTCAGTGATGACATCGACATCCTTGGTGAGACTGCTCCGTTTGGCACTGACCTGTGTTTCTCGGCCTACGACGTGCCGGGCCTGAAGATCTTCGTGGAGATCTGTGAAGACATGTGGGTGCCGGTGCCGCCTAGCGCGCGTGCCGCCCTGGGTGGGGCCACCGTCTTGGTTAACTTGTCGGGCTCGCCCATCACCGTCTCACGCGCCGAAGACCGCCGGATGCTGGTGCGCTCGGCCAGCGCGCGCTGCAACGCCGCCTATGTGTACGCCGCGGCCGGACAGGGCGAGTCAACCAACGATTTGTCATGGGATGGCCAAACCATGATCTATGAACTGGGCGATCTGCTCGGTGAAACAGAGCGGTTCCCAGATGGCGCCCGACGCACGGTCGTCGATGTGGACCTCGATCGCATCGTGCAAGACCGACTTCGTCAGGGTTCGTTCGATGACAACGCAGAGGCCGAACTCAGCGCCCTGACCACCATTGAGTTCGAGCTCAGCCCTCCGGTTGGTGACATCGGGTTGCTTCGCAAGGTTGATCGGTTCCCGTTCGTCCCCGACGATGCCGAACGGCTCGCGCTTGATTGCTATGAGGCTTACAACATCCAAGTCAGCGGGCTCGAGCAACGACTCAAAGCGATTGGGCAGCCCAAGATCATGATCGGTGTCTCGGGAGGATTGGACTCCACCCACGCGCTCATCGTGGCCGCCAAGGCGATGGATCGCATGGGGCGCCCGCGCACCGACATCCACGCGTTCACAATGCCTGGATTTGCCACCGGGGAGCAGACCAGAGATCGCGCGACTCGGCTTGCGGAATCTCTCGGAGTCACCTTTGAGACCCTCGACATCACCGCTGCGGCTCGCCAAATGCTCGATGACATGGGTCACCCCTACGCCGACGGCGAAGCGGTCTATGACATCACCTTCGAGAACGTCCAAGCCGGCCTGCGCACTGACTACCTGTTCCGACTCGCTAACCACCGCGGCGGGATCGTCTTGGGCACCGGTGACATGTCAGAACTGGCTCTGGGTTGGTGCACCTACGGCGTGGGCGACCAAATGGCCCACTACAACGTCAACTCCGGTGTGCCCAAGACGTTGATCCAGCACCTGATTCGCTGGGTTATCTCCTCCAATCAGTTTGATTCCGCTGAGGTCGATGCGGTGTTGGCCGAAATCTTGGATCAAGAGATCACCCCCGAACTCATTCCGGTTGAGGCGGGCAAAAAGCCACAGGCCACCGAAGACTCAATCGGCCCCTACAACCTGGCCGATTTCAACCTGTTCCACACGCTTCGCTACGGCACGCGACCCAGCAAGATCGCCTTCTTAGCGATGCACGCCTGGTCAGATGCCCAGGCGGGTGACTGGCCACCAGGGTTTGCTGAGAAGAACCACGTCGCCTACGACTTGCCAACCATTCGTAAGTGGCTTGAGGTCTTCATCAAGCGGTTCTTTGGGTTTGCTCAGTTCAAGCGCTCGGCGATGCCCAACGGTCCCAAGGTCGTTGCTGGCGGGGCGTTGTCGCCGCGAGGGGATTGGCGAGCGCCCTCAGATGGCAATGCCAACGCGTGGCTTGCTGACTTGGCCCGAGTGCCCCAAGAGTGAGTCGGCACCCTGATGCAGGCTGAGGTCGCGATCAACGCTCTCATCAAGCAGTTCTTTGCCGCGTTCTCAAGCGGACCAGGCCTCGACGAGCGCATCGATGCGCTATATGGACTCTTTGTCCCTAAGGCGGTCGTGGTGCGAGGGACCGAGCAGTGGAGCGTTGCGGAGTTCGTCGAGCCCCGGCGTACCTTGCTGGCTGGCACCTCGCTGGGGGGCTTCAGTGAGTGGGAAGAGGACTGCTCAACCACGGTGAACGGCAACCTGGCACTGCGCTGGTCGAGATATTCCAAGTCATGGACCCAAGCCGGCCAACTCCACACGGGTGGGGGGCAGAAGGCGTTCAGCCTGGTGGAGGGTGACGAGGGCTGGCGCATCGTCTCCCTGACCTGGCGCGACGACGAGATCACGCCTTAGCCCACCCTGGATTCGGAAAACCTCTTGGCTGCAACAAACTGGAAACACTTCGCTGCCATAGTGGGCACATGGGCAAGCAAGAAGACTATGTACTTCGGGCTCTCGAAGAGCGCGACGTTCGATTTGTCAGGTTGTGGTTCACCGATGTGCTCGGCTTTTTGAAGTCCGTAGCCGTCGCACCCGCAGAGTTGGAGGGGGCCTTCTCTGAAGGCATCGGCTTTGACGGGTCAGCCATTCAAGGCTTCGCGCGCGTGACCGAGGCCGACATGCTGGCCCGCCCTGACCCGGTCACGTTCCAGATCCTGCCGTGGCGCGGCGAAGGCCCCTCGACGGCTCGCATGTTCTGCGACATCACCATGCCCGACGGGTCGCCGTCGTACGCCGATCCACGGTTTGTCCTCAAACGCGCACTCGACAGGGCCGCTGAGAAGGGGTTCACCTTCTACACCCACCCCGAGATCGAGTTCTATCTGTTCAAGGGTGTGCCCGACGCTGGTGCCGAACCTGAGCCGGTGGATCGCAGCGGCTTCTTCGATCACACCGCAACCAGCGCTGGATCAGACTTCCGTCGCGAAGCGATCACCATGCTTGAAGCGATGGGCATCTCGGTGGAGTTCAGTCACCACGAGGGCGGGCCAGGTCAACAAGAAATCGACCTGCGCTACGCAGATGCATTGAGCACAGCCGACAACATCATGACCTTCCGCACCGTCGTGCGTGAGGTCGCGCTGAGCCAAGGCGTGTGGGCCAGTTTCATGCCCAAGCCATTCACCCAACACCCGGGCTCGGGCATGCACACCCACCTGAGCCTCTTTGAGGGTGATCGCAATGCCTTCTTTGAGGCCGGCGCTGAATACCAATTGAGCAAGACCGGTCGCTCGTTCATCGCTGGCATCTTGCATCACGCTGCCGAGATCAGCGTCATCACCAACCAGTGGGTCAACTCCTATAAGCGGCTCATTGGCGGCGACGAAGCACCGACGTACATCTGCTGGGGGCACAACAACCGCTCAGCCATGGTGCGGGTGCCGATGTATAAGCCCAACAAAGGCCAGGCAACGCGCATTGAGTTGCGCACGCTCGACCCAGCGTGCAACCCCTACCTCGCCTTCGCCGTGATCTTGGCTGCGGGAATGAAGGGCCTGGAGCATGGCTACGAACTGCCACGTGAGGCCGAAGACAACGTCTGGGAACTCACCGAGCGCGAACGCAAAGCGCTCGGGCTGAAGCAACTCCCCAAGAGTTTGTACGACGCCATCAGCATCGCCGAGGAGAGCGAACTGCTCGCCGAAACCCTCGGTGAGCACGTCTTTGAGTACTTCTTGAAGAACAAGCGTGTCGAATGGGAGGAGTACCGCGCCCAGGTGTCGGCCTTCGAACGCGACAAGATGCTGCCTGTCGTTTAACGAGTGGGTGTCGTGAATCGCGAATCAGGCCGGTCGACGCTGTTTCGAGTGGGATTCAGCGACCCTGAGCGTGCCCGCGTGCACCTGGCCCAGCTGGGCGAGGCGGCTTCGCCGCTGATGGCGATGCTGGCCAGCACGGCTGACCCAGATCTGGCCCTGGCCTCGCTGGTGACGCTCATAGACCTAGCCGAAGATCGAGCTGACCTTCTGGCCGCGTTGGTTGATGACGAGGGCTTCGCCATGCGACTGCTTATGGTGCTGGGCGCTAGCCAAGCCTTAGGCACCCACCTGCACCGGCACCCCGAGCAGTGGCACGAACTCACTGACCCAGACCTGGGCTCCACTCGGCCGGCTGCCTTTGCGGTGCGAGCGAGTTTGCTGGCGGCCGTCGCCGGCCGTGAGCGCTCGGCTGGGGCTGATGCGCTACGGGTGGAGTACTACCGGCTGATGCTGCGGCTGATGAGCCGAGACTTGGCCCACCACGTCGGGGTTGATGACGTGGCCGCGGAATTGAGCGACCTTGCTGGCGGCACGCTTGAGGCAGCGCTCGAACTGGCCAAACAGCACGTGCCGAACGCCGAAACGTGTCGGCTGGCCGTGATCGCCATGGGTAAATGTGGCGGGCACGAACTCAACTACGTCAGCGATGTCGACGTCATTTTCGTGGCCGAGCCAGCCGAAGGCGCGCAGGAGGCGTCCGCGCTGCGGGTGGCCTCCCAACTGGCCTCGATGTTGATGGTCATCTGTGGCGATCACACCGCCGAGGGCACCATCTGGCCGGTGGATGCGAACCTGCGGCCCGAAGGGCGTCAGGGCCCGCTCGTGCGCACCCTTGCCAGCCACCGTGGCTACTACGGCCGCTGGGCCAAGACCTGGGAGTTCCAAGCGCTACTCAAGGCCAGGCCTGTGGCTGGAGATGCCGAATTGGGTCAGGCCTACCTCGACACCATCGGGCCGCTGGTGTGGT
>CALMMO010000322.1 GCA_937868455.1 uncultured Marmoricola sp. | reverse complement strand
TAAGCCGTGACGCTGATAGAAGCCTCGCGCTGGAGTGTTGGTCTCAAAGACCCACAGACAAAAGCCCTCGGGGCTCACTCCCTTGATGACATCGAGTAGGCCAGTCCCGATCCCCTGCCCAGCAAAATCTGGGTGGACGTACAGGTCGTCAAGCCACGAGCCGGTGAGATTCGCAAAGCCAGCCACATGGCCATCGACTTCGGCTAGCCACAGGTCACGTACGTCGAGGTTCCACGAGGCGACGTACTCCACGACCTCGGCGGGCTCGTGCGCCATTGGCGGCATTGCTGGCATTGCCGCCGTGCGGCTAGCCAGGTAGACAGCGGCCACAGCAGGTAAGTCAGTGGCGTTGGCTTGTCGAAAACTCACCTCAGTGGGCGCCACGGATGACCTCCAAGGCATGGGCCAAGTCATCGGGGTACGTCGATTCGAACTCGACGTATTCACCACTTGCCGGGTGCTCAAAGCCCAACCTCATCGCGTGCAACCACTGGCGCTCCAAGCCAACTCGATGCGCCAACGTCGGGTCGGCGCCGTAGGTCAGATCGCCCACGCAGGGGTGCTTCAACGCGCTCATGTGAACCCGGATCTGGTGGGTGCGACCAGTTTCGAGATGGATTTCTAGCAAGGAGGCAAACCGATGGGCCTCCAGCGTCTCGTAGTGTGTGACCGAGTGCCGCCCGTCAGCGCGCACGGCGAATTTCCAGTCAGATGAACTGTGCCGCCCAATGGGGGCATCGATCGTGCCGCTCAAGGGATCTGGGTGGCCTTGAACCAAGGCGTGGTAGATCTTGTTGACCTCGCGATAACGAAAGGCGTTCTTCAGCACCGAATAGGCGTGCTCAGACTTGGCGATCACCATCAGACCGCTCGTGCCCACATCGAGTCGCTGGACGATTCCTTGACGCTCACTGGCTCCAGAGGTGGCGATCTGAAAGCCCGCCCCGCGCAAATGGCCCACCACGGTCGGGCCAGTCCAGCCCATCGAAGGGTGCACTGCGACGCCGACCGGCTTGTCGATCACCACGAGGGCCTCGTCGTCGTGGATGATCTTGATGCCCTCGACGATCTCGGGCACCACCTCGAGTGGGTCAACCTCAGCCGGGATCGTGACCTCAAGCATCGAATCAGGGGTGAGCCGATCGGACTTGCTCGCCGCCGACCCGTCAATCAGGACCAGACCAGCAGCACACAACTCGGCAGCCCGAGTGCGTGAAAAGCCGAACATGCGGGCCACTCCCGCATCCACACGATTGCCCGCCAGCCCTTCAGGCACCAGGACCGTGCGCACCTCACCCATCGGAGGTGGTCCCATCAAGCTTGATCCCCTTGAACGACAACACCACGATGAGCACCGCTGCGGTGTCGATCAACATGTCTGCAACGTTGAACACTGGCCAATGCGGCAGCATCAAGAAGTCGACGACATGGCCCTTGAAGAACTCCGGTGGCCGGGTGAGGCGATCGGTGAGGTTGCCGGTGATCCCGCCAAGCAGGAGCCCTAGGGAAACGGCCCAGGCCCGTGAGCGAGCTGTTACGGCGTACCTGATCACGACGAAGGTCGCGATGATGGCAAGGGAGGTGAACACCCAGGTGAACTTGGTCCCGGTGCTAAACGCGGCCCCCGGGTTGAACGTCAAATAGAACTGCAAGAAGGTGCCAATGATGGGTCGGGATTGACCATCTGTCAGATGTGCCAGTGCCCAGGCCTTCGTGAGCTGATCAGCCGCCAGGCTCACAAGCGCGATGAACGCAAAGAGCCAAAAACGGGACTTTCCCTGCCTTGTCGCGTCGATCAGCGACGCTCCTCCCGTTTCTTGCATGACATGCACAGTGTCGCACGCGGGAAGGCCATCAGCCGCAACTTGCCGATCGGCTGGCCGCACTCCTCGCACACGCCATAGGACCCGTCTTCGATGCGTTCGATGGCGTGTTTTGTCTGGGTGAGCATGTCACGTGCATTGTTGGCGATCGTCATCTCCTGATCGCGCTCGAACGAGGTGGCGCCGATGTCGGCTGTGTCTTGGCCGGCTCCATCGCCTGCATCGCGCATCAGGTCGTGCAGATCCTCTTCAACAATCTCAAGTTCCTTGGAGAGGCGCACCACGTCATCGCGCAGATGCTGCTTGACCTCATCGACTTCGGCCTGAGTCCACGCGGTTTCGTTTTCTCGCACCACGAGCATGGCGAGCAACGACTCTGTCGTGACGGTCTTCTTGGCTGGCATAAGGGTGTTGCTCCCTCGTGAATGGGCCGTGGCCTGGACGGTGGACTTCGCAGCTTTGTGGCACTTTGGATGCCGGTTTGGCCGGAGGATACGCACCTGGCTAGCTGCCCACAAGCCGACGCCCCGTCGAGATGTTTGCCGTCGGATACCTACACGGTTCGATTAGCCCTCATTCGAGGCGACATGTCACACTAAGCGCGCGAAAAGACGTTGATGGGACGAGTAGTTCGGCGTACGACTTCAAGCGAGCCGGTGATGGTGTGAGACCGGCATGTACGACGCCCCACGAAGATCACCCCGGAGTCGCCAGCAGAACCGGTTGAGCACTAGCTAAGCCGCAGTAGACCTGGCCGCACTTGATGAGTGGATCGCGTGAGCGATCAAGAAGGGTGGTACCGCGGGGTTCGCCTCGTCCCTTCGAAGCCTGCTTGCCTCAAGCTGACTCGAAGGAAGAGACTTGAACCAGTACAACCCCGTGCCGCCCCAAGTTGACCTGCCGACCCTCGAACGCGCCGTCATCGACTTTTGGCGCGAACACCAGACCTTCGAGAAGTCACTGAACCGCAACGTCGGCGGCAAGGAATGGACATTCTTCGAGGGGCCACCCACGGCTAACGGCCGTCCGGGGACTCACCACGTGGAGGCCCGCACCTTCAAGGACATGTTCCCGCGCTTTCGCACCATGCAGGGCTACCAGGTCAACCGCAAGGGTGGTTGGGACTGTCATGGCCTGCCTGTCGAGCTCGCCGTTGAGAAAGAACTCGGCTTCTCGGGCAAGGCCGACATCGAGGCCTATGGCGTTGCCGAGTTCAACCAGAAGTGCCAAGACTCGGTCTCGCGACACGTGGACTTGTGGGAGCAGATGACCGAGCGCATGGGCTGCTGGCTCGACATGCGTGAGCCCTATCGCACGATGGATCCGGCTTACGTCGAGGCGGTGTGGTGGGCGCTGTCTCAGATTCACGACAAGGGCCTGCTCGTCGAGGACTACCGTGTTGCGCCGTACTGCCCGCGCTGCGGCACCGGCCTCTCTGATCACGAACTTGCTCAGGGCTATGAGTCGGTGGTCGATCCCAGCGTCTACGTGCGGTTCCCACTCACCAGTGGACCGTTGGCCGGGCAGGCTGCGCTGCTGGTCTGGACCACCACCCCCTGGACCCTGGTGAGCAATGCCTTGGTGGCTGCCCACCCTGACTTTGAGTACGTCGAAGTCACCGACGGCACTGAGCGACTCGTCGTGGCAGACAGCTTGGTCGATAAGGCGCTGGGCGAGGGCTGGACTCGCACGGGCCAGCACTTCACCGGCACTGACATGGTCGGCTGGACCTACGAACGTCCCTTCGACCTGCTGGAGTGGCCAGAAGGCGATCACTCGCTAGCGCCGGTGGCGATCGAGGGCATCAACGCGCACTACGTGGTCACCGAGGGCTACGTCACCGCCGAGGACGGCACCGGGTTGGTGCACCAGTCCCCCGCCTTTGGTGAGGACGACTTCCTCTCGTGCCGTCGAGTGGGCGTGGCCATGGTCAACCCGATCGACACCACCGGCCACTTCACTGCCGACGTGCCCTTGGTGGGCGGGCAGTTCTTCCGCGACGCCAACCCCGACCTCGTAGCCGACCTCGAGAGCCGAGGCAGACTCTTCAAGCACGTGGCGTATGAGCACCCCTACCCACACTGCTGGCGCTGTCACACCGCGCTGATCTACTACGCCCAGCCGTCGTGGTACATCCGCACCACGGCCATCAAAGACGCGTTGGTGCGCGAGAACGAAGGCACCAACTGGTTCCCCGAGACCATCAAGCATGGTCGGTACGGCGACTGGCTCGACAACAACATCGACTGGGCGCTCTCTCGCAAGCGCTACTGGGGCACTCCCCTGCCGATCTGGCGATGTGAAGAGGACCACCAGGTCTGCGTGGGTTCGCGGGCCAAACTCAGCGAACTCGCAGGAGTCGACTACAGCGACCTCGACCCGCACCGTCCTTACGTGGACGACGTGGTCTTCGACTGCCCGACCTGCGGCAAGGA
>CALMMO010000321.1 GCA_937868455.1 uncultured Marmoricola sp. | reverse complement strand
ACAGGGGCAGCGTGTGAGAACGCCAGATCAACCCCCAAGATCGGCCGGATGCCGGCTTGAGCGCAGGCTTTGACGAAGCGCACCGCGCCATAGACCCCGTTGCGGTCTGTGAGGGCGAGTGAGTCCATCTCGTGCTCCACTGCGCGCTCCACCAACGCATAGGGGTGGCTCGCGCCATGTTGCAAGGAGTAGCCGGAGGCGACTTTGAGATGGACGAACCGATCACTCACGCCGACCGCGCGGGACTCACGGTCCCGCTGAGGAGGGGCCCGCTGGGAACGAGCTCACTGAGAAAGGGATGGACACCCAGCGAGTCTGAGATGAGTCGCAAGAAATGCTCAGCATCACGGATCAGATCATCGGCCTCACGACTAGTCACTGCTCGGCGCGAACCTGCCTCGGCGGCTGCACGCTTGGTCGCACCAGCGGCAAAAAATGCCGCCCATTCGCTGAACTCGGGAGCCACCTGGGCTAACAACTGCCAGGCGGTCAATTGCCGACGGCGACGAGTAGAGGTGGGGGTGGCTCGTGCGGCCAATAGCGCCGCCGTTGCTCGCAGTGCACTCACGTGCGCTAAGGCGTAGCGCTGCGGCACCTCGGTGCACTCAGTTGCTTCGCGCAAACAATCAGCAGCCCGATCGAGATAGGAATGCGTGGCCGCTGGCAGATAAGCCGGAGGGTGGTACGTCATCGCAACCACCCTTAATCCACGCAGCCGATGAGACGCCAACTGCCATCAGTCCAGTCAAAGCTCAGGTCGAAAACGCCAGTCGCGGTGGTGCGTCGAGCAACAACTCGCCAGGTCTCGTGCTCAGCAAGCAAGTCGTGGCCTTCGGTGCGCCACCAGGCTCCGGTCTCAACCCAATGCGCCACGACTTCACGCACCTGCCACAGGCGATCGCGCCACACAAAATGGGCTGGGCCTTCATGTCCCGCAACGATGCCTTGAGAGACATCCACCGGGTCGTTGTATCTGCGCATAGTGACTTCCTTCCCAGAGTTTCTGCGATGCGCGCTTCTTCGACCCTCGAACGCGTGTTCGAATAAAGTACAACCCCTCTCCCCCGGTTTGGTCAAGGGGCAACTAATCTCCATCCATGGCCGAACATCCCTCGATCACGTTGTTCAAATCCGAACTCAACCGATTGCTCACTCAGTTGGGGGCCATCCCCAATGCTGATGAGCGCATCGTGGTGCTCCCTGAGAGCGTGCACACCGCTGTCTTAGCCGCACAGGCATTGGGGTGTGAGGTCGGAGCTATCGCCAACAGCCTGCTCTTTGATGCCGCTGGGCAGCCTGTGTTGATTCTCACCTCCGGCGCCCACCGCGTTGACACCGCAAAGGTGAGTGCCGAGCAGGGATTGCCATCCCTCAAACGTGCGACACCGGAGTTTGTGCGCACTCACACTGGCCAAGTCATCGGCGGGGTTTCACCCATCGCACACCCAGCGCCGATTCCGACGTACGTCGACCCAACCTTGCGGCAGTTCCCAACTGTGTGGGCGGCTGCGGGTCACCCTGCGTCGGTCTACTCCATGACCTATGAAGAACTGCTCGCCATCACCGGCGCCCAAGAGATCGAGGTCAACTAATGGAGATCTGGATCAATCCAGCATGCAGCAAGTGCCGGGTCGCCCTGAGCGAACTCGATGAGGCCGGTGTCGACTACACCGTGCGCCGCTACCTCGACGAGGTGCCCAGCGCTGAGGAACTGCGCGCTGTCGTGGCCCGCTTGGGCCTCGAGCCTTGGGATATCGCCCGCGACGCCGAAGCTAAAGCAGTAGGCAATCTGCCGCCTAAGAGCGTTGAGCATCGAGATGACTGGCTAGCCCTACTTTCGGCACACCCCCAGGTCATTCAGCGACCGATCATCACCGCCGACGACGGCACCACCGTCATCGGTCGTGACTCCGAGAGTGTGCAGCGCGCGCTCGATGCGCAGGGCTGAACCAGCCGGAATGCGGACGAAATGTCCGGTGTTGCATCGGCGTCACATCACTACAGCCTCTTAGGATGACCGCGTGACTACCTCCATACTCCCCATGGTGTTTTCGAGCAGCTGGGCCAGTGGCATCAATGCCTACCTGGTCGTTTTGGTTCTCGGCCTCGCCGAGAAGTTCGGGCACTTCTCCCAGATTCCCGACTTCTTCTCACGCACCGATGTCTTGATCGGTGCAGGCGTCTTGTTCGCCATCGAGTTCGTCGCCGACAAGATTCCTTACCTCGACTCCACGTGGGATGCGATCTCCACCGTGCTGCGCCCAGCTGTCGGTGCTGCCGTCGCCTACCTATTTGCCCAAGACCACGCCACGGGGCAACAAATTGCCTACGCCGCTTTGGGTGGTGTGACTGCCTTTGCCAGCCACTCGGTGAAGTCAGGCAGCCGTTTGGCGATCAACACCTCCCCTGAGCCGGTCACCAACGTGGCTGC
>CALMMO010000320.1 GCA_937868455.1 uncultured Marmoricola sp. | reverse complement strand
TCCGAGGGAGCCAAGCGATCTAAGAGCGGTGTGGTCACTTCAGGCACGTTCAAGACAGCGGCCAAGCGACTCCCTGCCGTGGCAGCAATGGGCTTCGACGTGCTCTATCTGCCACCTATTCACCCCATTGGCGAGGTGAACCGCAAGGGCCCCAACAACACGCTCACTCCAGGGCCAACAGATGTTGGCAGCCCCTGGGCGATCGGCTCAGCCCAAGGCGGGCATGACGCAGTGCACCCTGATCTGGGCACATTGAAGGACTTTGACGACTTCGTCCGCCGCGCCAACAAACTCGGCATCGAAGTCGCCCTCGATCTGGCGTTGCAGGCCGCACCTGACCACCCCTGGGCAACGAGCAACCCAGAATGGTTCACCACTCGCGCCGACGGCACCATCGCCTATGCGGAGAACCCGCCGAAGAAGTACCAAGACATCTACCCGATCAACTTCGACAACGACCCCGAAGGCATCTATCAAGAGGTGCTTCGGATCGTGCGGCATTGGATGAGCCACGGGGTGCGCATCTTCAGAGTTGATAACCCGCACACCAAGCCAGTGGCGTTCTGGGAGCGGCTTCTAGGCGAAATCCGTAGCACCGACCCCGACGTGCTGTTCCTGTCGGAGGCATTCACCAAACCGCCCATGATGCACGCGCTGGGTGCCGTGGGTTTCCACCAGAGTTATACCTACTTCACCTGGCGTACCGGCAAGCAAGAGTTGGGTGAATACCTCACCGAGGTCGCCCACCAGTCCAGTCACCTGATGCGCCCCAACTTCTTCGTCAACACCCCCGATATCTTGCACGCCTACTTGCAGTACGGCGGCCCAGCGGCCTTCAAGATCCGCGCCGTCTTAGCGGCATGTGGCTCACCGAGTTGGGGTGTCTATGCAGGCTTCGATCTCTTTGAGCACGTGGCCGTGAAGCCTGGCAGCGAGGAATACCTGGACTCAGAGAAGTACCAGATCCGCATCCGTGATTGGGCCGGGGCGCAGGCCGAGGGCACCTCGCTCGCGCCGTACCTCACCGTGTTGAACCAGATCCGGCGCGACCAGCCTGCACTGCAGCAACTGCGCAACTTGCAGGTGCATGAGACCGATAACGATGCGGTGCTCTGTTTCTCGAAGACCGCCGGGGACAACACGGTGATTGTGGTGGTCAACCTTGACCCCCACTCCCCCCGCGAAACCATGGTGCATCTGGACCTGCCCGCGATTGGCGCCAATTGGGGCGACACCCTGATGGTCCACGACGAACTCAGTGGCGAAACCTGGCACTGGGGCCAACACAACTACGTGCGCTTGGACCCCCACGTGGAGCCTGCGCACATTCTGGTTGTCCGGCATCCCTGATGCGATGGTCGACCGGGTCGCTAGATCAGGCGCGGCGCTACATCGAGTCTCAACGCTGGTTCGCAGGTAAGGGCCAGGACTGGGCGATCGTTGATGCTTCCTGCCTGCTCGATCTAGGCGCACTGAGTCTCGAACTTGTGACTGTTGAGCATGCCGATCGCACTCGCGAGCGCTACCACTTGCCGTTGAGTCGCTACGACAGAGAGCGCCCAGAGTTGGCGCTCTCGCTGGTGGGCGAGATCGACGGGCTCTGGGTGTACGACGCGGTTCACGACTCTGAGGCCGTTGCCCATCTGATCGATGCCTGTGGTGACGGGCCAGAGATCAAGGCGCTCACCGATGCCTCACTCCCAACCCGGGTGACCCAGCACAGCAACTCCACCATCACCATGGGTGACCAGGCTGTGCTCAAGATTTTCCGCAGAGCACACCCGGGGGTGAACCCTGACATCGAGATCCATCGCGCGCTCACCGCAGCTGGCCACAACGCCACGGCCGAGCTCTTGGGTTGGATCGAGGTCGAACACCATGGAGAGGTCTTCCAACTCGGGATGCTCCAGAGGTTCGTGCCACACGCCCAAGCAGGCTGGGAGTTGGCCCTGGCCTCCCGCGACTTCCCCGCCCACTCACTGGGCGTCACAATCGCTGGCCTTCACCAGCAACTTGCTGATGTGTTTGGCACGAGCCAATCGCTAGTGGGCTCACTCACCGACCCGATGAAGCAGCGCTGGCATCACGCGTTGCGACAGGTTGGCGCGCTTGCGCAGTGTGAAGACCAAGTGCTCCATGCCTACTCGGCACCTTCGCCTGCCAGCACCCATCCCACTCAGCGGGTGCACGGCGACCTCCACCTCGCCCAGGTGCTCTCAGGCCCCGACGGCTGGACAGTGCTGGACTTTGAAGGCCCACCAGCCCTGCCTTTGGATCAGCGCCGACTACCCGACTCGCGCTGGCGAGACGTTGCCGGCATGGTGCGCAGTTTCGATTACGCCGCCAGAGTGGGCGGCCATGACATCGGTTGGGCACAACAGTGCCGCGACGAGTTTCTCGAGGGGTATCTGGCTCGAGCGCTCACCAATGAAGAGCGGGCACTGTTGCAGGCATATGTCGTTGACCGGGCGGTCTATGAAGTGGTTTACGAAGCCCGCCACCGCCCTGACTGGGTCGAGATCGCGCTGACCGGGCTCCGCGATTGCCTAACTCACGCGGACCACTAGCTCGCGTCGGCGGCTGCCTTCAGGCGATCCAATGTCGTGCGAGCACCCTGCGTCACAGCGGCGGCGAAACTTTG
>CALMMO010000319.1 GCA_937868455.1 uncultured Marmoricola sp. | reverse complement strand
GAACGCACACCTGGCGGTGCTCCACGGCCGTGACGTGTTGTACGTCGTCGAGGAGCGCGCACCTGGCAAGTCACCTCTGGTCACGGATGTCGGCGTGCGATTGCCCGCCCACCTGACTGCCAGCGGGCGAGCGATCTTGTCGCGCCTTCCTGCCAACCAGGTGCGGGCGCTCTATCCCGACAAGGCGGCCTTCACCAGTCGCAGCGGACCGGAGTTGACCCCGACCAAGCTCAAAGACTTGCTCACTGACACCCGCAATCGTGGCTATGCCGACGAAAACGGTGAGGTCACCCCGGGATTTGCCTCAGTTGCGGCGGCAGTGGTTGATCACAACGGGCACCCGGTTGCGGGGATTGCGGTCACTTTTCCCAGCGAAGAATCGGTTGACCCGGCCACCTTGGTCGAGCACGTCAAGCAGGCGGCAAAGGCGCTGAGCGCTCGCCTGGCGGGCCGTTAGTTACCCGCGCGTAGCATTTGTCACACCCTCCTACTGCTGACCATCACCCCAGGTTGCCCGTAGGGTCATCACCAGCGGCGCCCAACGGCGTACGCCCGTTTCCACTTGAGGTGATTTCACATGCGTCTCTGGGTCTTGCTCGTCGGCCTGCTCATCAACGTCATTGCGCTGCCAATCGCAGCCAAACGCGTCGTCTGGCTCTACAAACTGATCTCCAGCGGCCAGCCTGCACCCGAGCGAATCAAGGGCGTGACCAGCCGCATCGGCAACACCATTAAGAACCAACTGGTTGAGGTCTTTGGGCAGCAGAAGTTGCTCAAGTGGAGCATCCCCGGCATCGCTCACTCGTTTGTGATGTATGCCTTCTTGATCCTTGGCACGGTGTACGTCGAGGCCTACGGCGTGCTGATCTCGCGCAACCCAGCCTGGAAATTCCTCGTCTTCAACGCCTGGGGCCCCCTGGGGTTCCTCCAAGACCTCATCGGCGTGCTGTGTCTAGTTGGTCTGGCGACCTTCGCGATCATCAGGTTCAAGAACGCCCCGGCCAAGCTGGGCCGCAAGTCACGATTCAAGGGCTCACACCTCGGTGGCGCTTGGCTGGTCCTCTTCATGATCTTCAACGTCATCTGGACGATGTTCTTGTTCCGCGGTGCATCCTCGGCGTTGGGCAACTTGGGCTACGGCAAGGCGGCGTTTGCGTCGTACGGCCTAGGCAAGCTCTTTAGTGGCATGAGTGAAGGCGCGCTGCACACCCTTGAAGGTGTCGGGTTGCTCTTGCACATCGGCATCATGCTGGTGTTCTTGATCTTGGTGCTCAACAGCAAGCACCTCCACATCTTCATCGCCCCCATCAACGTGGCCTTCAAGCGCGAGCCTGTCGCGTTGGGTGCGGCCAAGCCGCTCACCAGCGCTGGCAAGCCGATCACTCTCGATGACATCGACGAACTCGATGAGGACGCGAAGCTCGGCATCGGCTCCATCGAAGACTTCGCCTGGAAGGGCCTGCTCGACATGGCCAGCTGCACCGAGTGCGGCCGCTGCCAGTCCCAATGCCCGGCGTGGAACACCGAAAAGCCTTTGAGCCCCAAGATGCTGATCATGGGGCTGCGCGATCACGCGTTCGCCTCCGCGCCGTACCTCACCGGCGCGACGCCGGACGCCAAGGCAACCGCCGAACACGAGCGGCCTCTGGTCGGGCCCACCGAAGGTGAAGCCTGGCACCCCACCGGCGGCGGCATCATCGACCCCGACGTGCTGTGGTCGTGCGTCACGTGTGGCGCCTGCGTGCAGCAGTGCCCTGTCGACATCGAACACGTGGACCACATCCTCGACATGCGCCGCTACCAGGTGCTGGTCGAATCAAACTTCCCGGCCGAACTCAACGGTCTCTTCAAGGGTCTCGAAAACAAGGGCAACCCTTGGAACCTCTCCCCATCGATGCGCATGGACTGGGCCAAGGGCCTCGACTTCCCCGTGCGCGTCGTGGGCGAAGACGTCGAGTCGATGGACGACGTCGAGTGGTTGTTCTGGGTCGGATGCGCTGGTGCCTACGAAGACCGCGCCAAGAAGACCACCCAAGCCGTGGCCGAACTCCTCCACATGGCTGGCGTCGAGTTCGCCGTCTTGGGCAACGGCGAAACCTGCACCGGCGACTCGGCTCGTCGTGCCGGCAACGAATTTGTCTTCCAAGGTCTGGCTCAGCAAAACATCGAGTCGTTCAAGGAGTACAAGGTTAAGAAGGTCGTCTCGACCTGTGCTCACTGCTTCAACACGTTGAAGAACGAATACAAGCAACTTGGCTACGAACTCGAAGTCGTTCACCACACCCAACTGCTCAACCGGCTTGTCCGCGAAAAGAAGCTGACCCCTGTTGCCAGTGGTGAAAGCAAGCGGTCGATCACCTACCACGACCCCTGCTACTTGGGTCGCCACAACCAGGTCTACAGCCCACCGCGCGAACTCCTTCAGGTGCTCCCGGGCGCTGAGTTCAAAGAGATGCCTCGCAACTCCGAGCGCTCATTTTGCTGTGGCGCTGGCGGTGCGCGGATGTGGATGGAAGAGACCATCGGCACCCGCATCAACGACAACCGCACCATGGAAGCCGTCGAGACTGGCGCCGACCAGATCGCGGTCGGTTGCCCGTTCTGCCGCGTGATGCTCTCCGATGGCCTCACCGCAGCGCAGAGCACCGGCCAAGCACGCGCCGAAGTCGAGGTCCTCGACGTAGCCCAACTCTTGTTGGCCTCGGTCAAGGGCGAAAGTGCCTCGTCACCCAAGCCTGCAGCCACGAGTACGGCGACCGCACCCGCTCCCGTCACGCCCGCCCCTGTCACACCTGAGCCCGCTGCCCCTGCTGCAGGTGGATCTTTGTTCGACACGGCTCCGGCGTCTGGTGGGTCCTTGTTCGACACCCCGGCAACACCGGCCGCAGGTGGATCGCTCTTCGACACCCCCGAGCCAGCTGCTCCGGCTCCTGCGTCCACAGGTGGGTCGCTGTTCGACACCCCCGAACCGCCTGCACCGGCTCCTGCCTCCACAGGTGGCTCGCTGTTCGACGTACCTGAAACACCCAAGCCCGCAGCCAGCGGCTCACTGTTCGACACCCCCGAACCGCCTGCACCGGCTCCTGCCTCCACAGGTGGCTCGCTGTTCGACGTACCTGAAACACCCAAGCCCGCAGCCAGCGGCTCACTGTTCGACGTCCCAGAAACCCCCGCACCGGCCCGGGCCTCCACGGGCGGATCACTCTTCGACGTACCCGAAACACCGACCCAACCCCCGGCCCAAACTCCGCCTCAAACCGAGGCTCCCGCAGCGACAGCGACCGGGTTCACCCCTGCGGTGGCAATTCCAGCCGGGGGTTCGCTCTTCGATGTCGACGCATCGTCCGCACCCGCGACGGCACAGCCCGCATCGACACAGCCCGCATCGACACAGCCTGCCGCAACGGAATCCGCGCCAGCGGAACCCGCGGCAGCCGACAAGGCCCAGGTCGAGGAGAACAAGCCAGTCACCGACAAGAACATCGAGGGACTCGGTTCGCTCTTCGATCTCTAGGGAGCGTGTGACACAGTTCGCCCATGCGTTTGCTGCGTCGGGCCGTGCTGGTGTTGGTGTTCTTGGCTGGGCTGGTGCACATCGGCGGCGGTTGGTACGCCGCTGACCTGCTCAAACGCGATGGCCTCGACGTTCGGCCGTGGCCGATCACGATGGACCTCAAGATCACCCAGGTCAGCCCCACCTCGATCACTCTCAAAGACCCCGACGACCCCAACATCCAAGCCCGCTCGAGTGCCACCTTTGGCCTCGAGTGGCCTGGTGGCTACGGCGAGATCAGCGGCAAACCCAAGATCAGCGGTGACCTAGTCACTCGCCACTGGACTCCGGTGCAAAGTGCAGCCACGGTCGGGACCAAAGCCTCGATCGACCAAAACACCAAGTTCGAAGCCACGTTGAACCCGGGCGAGCAGATGGTCGAATTCCCCAGTCCACTGGGCACCATGGATGCGCGCTTTTACAGAGGCAACGGGACTACGTGGGCGGTTCTCGTTCACGGCAAGGGAGCCCGACCTCCCGAGATGGAGCGGATGGCTGCGGTGATGACCCAGCGCCATCTGCCCACGCTGATCATCAACTACCGCAATGACCCTGGTCAGCCCCAAGACAAGTCCAAGCAGTACGGCTTTGGCACTACCGAGTGGCGCGACTTGGCTGCGGCGCTTGATTACGCCCGAGGCAAGGGCGCCCAGAAGTTCATCATTGGCGCCAACTCGATGGGCGGGGCGATCACGGCGTCGTACATGCGTCGTACGCACGACTCAGACGTTCTCGGACTCGCCTTGGACGCTCCGATGCTGAACTTCGAGCGCACGATCGAGTGGGGCGCCGAACAGCGCAGCATCCCTTCGACGATCACCTGGGTCGGCGAGCGCCTAGCCACGATGCGTTTTGGCCTCGACTGGTCAACGATGGACTACTTGTCTAAGCCCGATTGGGTCACCGTGCCGACCGTGATCGTGCACGGCACCAAGGATCTGACTGTGCCGCTCACAACCAGCCGAGCCTTGGCCAGGCGTTCAGACCAGGTCGAACTCATCGAGTTCGCAGGTGCTGGTCACTGCCAGAGTTGGAACTTCAACAAGGCGAAGTACGACGCCGCCATCGCGGGCTTGGTCGACCGAGCAACCGACTGAACTAGATCTCAGTTCGGTGGAAATTCGCGTGGCTGCGTGAGGGAGTCGGGCCGCGCTGACCTTGGTACCTCGAGCCGTACTTCTGCGAGCCGTAGGGGTGCTCAGCAGGTGAAGACAACCGGAAGAAGCACAGTTGGCCAATCTTCATGCCGGGCCACAGTTTGATCGGCAGGTTCGCGACGTTCGCGAGTTCCAACGTGACGTGACCAGAGAAGCCCGGGTCAATGAATCCCGCAGTCGAGTGAGTGAGCAGCCCCAACCGGCCTAGCGACGATTCGCCCTCGAGGCGAGCCGCGACGTCGTCGGGCAAGCCAACAACTTCGTACGTCGACCCAAGCACGAACTCGCCGGGGTGCAAGATGAATGGCTCATTCCCAATCGGCTCGACCTCACGCGTCAGATCGGGTTGATCTTCGGCCGGATCGATGTGGGGATAGCGATGATTCTCAAAGGTCCGGAAGAACCGGTCGAGCCGAACGTCGATGCTTGAAGGCTGCACCATGCCAGCGTCGAAGGGGTCGAGTTGGACCCGGCCGGAATTGATCTCAGCGAGGATGTCGCGATCTGAGAGAAGCACGGCCTCACCCTACTTGTCCCCGCGCTTGTTGGCACCGGGTGATCGGCCCCTGCACCCTCCAGGACTGGGCAACTGAGCACTGATCGGCTCCGGTACTATCGCTCTGGTCGGTTTAGCCCGGCATGCGGATGTAGCTCAGTTGGTAGAGCGCGACCTTCCCAAGGTCGATGTCGCGAGTTCGAATCTCGTCATCCGCTCCACTTATGAAATGCGCACCGGCTCGGGCCGCAAGGCGCCCCTGTTGAGCCACCAGGCCAACACACCGAAGACCAGCGCTGGCAACAGCGATGCTGCCCACAACGAAACGTGGCCACCTTCGTGGCGAACGTACGCCGACCCTGCCAGGTGCGTGAATGCGCCAGCTGTCGCGAACCCGGTCATGATCAGGCTCCAAGAGCGCAAGCTGGCTCGCGCTGGATGCCGCAGAGCAAACAAGGCGATCAGTGCGAAGACGACCATGAGCGCACCGGCCACGACGACGTACAACTGGCCGTAGCGAGTGGGGTCTTGCACGTAGGGGTCAACGTTGGTTGCCCACGACGACGTCAGTGAGATGTCGGGGCGCAGACCCGCCAGCATCCGGAAACTCCCAACCGCGACCACCGCCAGCAAACCCAGCGCGAGGAGCCCGGTCATCGGGTTCCGGCGCTCAGTGCTGTCGGGCACGCTCGGTGAGGATTCGCCGCGCAGCACGCGGGCCGCCACAAACATGGGTACGACGAGGAAGACGACGTTGAGAGCGATCGCAGAGGTGACCTCCTCGGAGTACTTGCCGATCAGGTTGCCCGGCATGAAGACCACCAGCGAACACAAGATCGACCCAGCCCAGAACAGTGCGGCGGTGCGCGGCACCCAACCGCGAGCGATCCAGGCGACCATCGCGATGTAGAGCCCGAAGTGAACGGTGCCGTCCCACATGTTCGCGGCAAAGCCGTAGCCAGTGCTGAGGTAGGGCTCGGCGTCCGCGAGATAGAAGCTCATCACGTCGCTCCAGCCAAAGAGCGTGATCGCGATCAGGGCATCAATAACGGCCGCAAACATGAACACCGCGAAGAAGACCGAGTAGCGACGCCACGGACTCTTCGGGAGTTTGCGCAGCGCCAGGAAGTACGCCAGCACAGCCGAACCAAGCAAGACCGCGGCGCCGTAGCCACTCATCACATCGGCGTTGGCGTGCAGCGCCGGGATCACATGCGGCAATAAGTTGGCGGGGATCGCCAGCAATGAGCAGGCCAGCACGGTCCACAGGACCCGACTAGAACGTGTTTCAGTCACGGGCGTAGTAGACCCGCGGCCTGAGTCACTGTCAATGACCCCTCGGTCCTAGGTAGGTGAGAATGGCCTGGTGTTCACCGGAATCCCCGAAGCAGCCTTGGACTTCTTTGACGACCTCGAACTAGACAACACCAAGTCGTTTTGGACCGCCCACAAGCACGTGTACGACGATGCCGTGAAGGCACCACTCGAGGCGTTGCTCACCGAATTGGCCCCGGAATTTGGCAAAGCCAAGATGTTTCGGCCCTATCGCGATGTGCGCTTCTCGAAGGACAAGACGCCGTACAAAACCCATCAAGGTGCCGAGGTTCCCTACGACTCAGGGTCGGGTTGGTACCTCCAGGTGTCAGCGGCCGGAGTCTTCACCGGAGCAGGCTGCTGGGGTATCGGCGCAGAATCACTGGCCCGTTTCCGCGCCGCGGTCGACGAGGAATTGTACGGCGGCGGCGTCGGGTCCCGGTGTATG
>CALMMO010000318.1 GCA_937868455.1 uncultured Marmoricola sp. | reverse complement strand
TCGCTAACGCCATCCCCCTGTGCGGGCACCACCACCGCACCATCCACGACCAGCGATATCAACACAGGCAAAGACCAGACGGACAAATCAGCTTCACCAGACGGCCCTAAACCGACCTGCCCGGAACCAAATCTCACTTAGTCACACCAGCAACAGCTTCACCCGGCAAACACCCGCCTTACCCAGGAGATCCCCCCAGCAAAGCGACAAAGTCACAAGTAAACCTGTGACTTTTCACCCGCTCAGAGAGCGGCTTTGACCTTGGCAGCGATGTCGGCCGGCTCAACAGTGGGAGCAAACCGCTCAATGACACTGCCGTCGCGAGCGAGGAGGAACTTGGTGAAGTTCCACTTGATCGCTCCGCCGAGCAGACCGGTCTTTTCCTTGCGCAGCCACTTGTAGAGGGGGTGGGCGTCTTTGCCGTTGACGTCGATCTTTTCGAACATCGGGAAGCTGACACCGTAGTTACGGGTGCAGAAGTCACCGATCTGTTCGGAGTCGCCGGGCTCTTGGCCGGCGAACTGGTTGCAGGGGAAGCCCAAGATGACGAGGCCCTCGTCGGAAAACTCTTTGTAGAGCGCCTCAAGACCCTCGAACTGCGGGGTGAGTCCGCACTTGGATGCGGTGTTGACCACGAGCACTACTTTGCCGTCGTACGTCGACAGCGGGAGCTCCTGACCGGCCAAAGTGTTTGCGGAGAAGTCGGACAAGCTGGTCACAATCGGGCTCCTGTGCTCAAGAAATAGTCATTTGGGGTCTGGCGGGGCGCCATGAAACCTGCCAAGAGTAGGCAGGTATGACACGGTTCCTTGAACTGCGGGTGCACGGCGTTCATTCCACGCCGCCCACACAGATGCTTGGCGTTGCATCGGTGAACCAGGTTGCCGGCGACAGCTTGACCGGGTTTTATCGCGCCGCCGATGGCGCGATCCCGGGTCGAACGATTCCCGAAGACAGCGCGGTGGAGGCGTATTCGTGGGGGTCGCTGACGACTGGAACTGCCAGCAAGATCTCCATCGTCCAGCGGATGTTGTGGTTGACGTTGTTGCCGTTCGCATTGGCCAACGTCGCCTCGTGGGCTCGACTCACGGTTGGCACCAACACCGCGAAGGGGCGGGTTTCTGCGGCAGCAGTTCGACTGTTTGCCCTGACACTGTCGGTGTTCTTCATTTTGGCGCCATGTCTCATCTTCAGCGACTTGGTTGCTTGGCAGTGCTTCGCGGGCGGATCTGTCTCCTGCCCGTCACTGCCTTCAATGTTCCACGGATTGGCCGGACTGAGCGTTCAACAACGTCTCGCTGCTGCGATGGTGCCGCCGCTGATGGTGGTCGCACTCTTGTGGGTGCTTTCAACACTGACTCATTCGCGGTACGACGACGTGACCGACCCCCGCCGGCGAGTTCTCAGCAAGGCCGCTAAACAAGGAAGCACGTCGGTGATTCGGCATCCCGACTTGTTCTCTGGCAACCGGCGCACTCGAGCGCTGCGCAACCTGCACATCGCGGCCCAGCTAGCCACCGTCGTCGGGTTCACAGCCGCGCATGTGGCAGAGGTCAGCAAAGCCTCGGCGTTGCCATGGTGTGGGCTCGGGCTGAGCGGGGCGGTGATTCTGTGGTGCGTGTGGGGGGTATGCCAATCCCAACCCGACGACATCGATTCTCAGGCGAGTTCAACCACGACGCGCGACCGCGTCGTCTTCGCTGCGCTCGCGCTGGTGGCTCTGAGCCTCATCGGCCTCGTTTCACTGGACTTTGGGGTCGACGAAGCACGGCAGTTCGTGGGACGCAACTCGTGGTTCCTCGCGGTCATGGTCTTGATGACCATGTTGCATATATTCGTCGTGGGTTATGAGCGCCGACCCACACTTGCGACTGGTTCAGTGGCTGTGTTCCTTCTGCTCATCGGCGCTGGGCTCGATCAGTGGAAGGGTAACGACGGCTTGTCTGGCGCCAAGGTCTGGATTGGCATCGCAGCGGCAGTGTTCTTTTGGATCGCGATGGTGTGGTTTCACACCCATAGCGACGAGAGCGGGGCGGGCTTCAGGCCTGGTGAGGCTGCCTGGCGCGGAGCAGGTGCGTCGTTCTTGCTTGGCGGGTCTGCCTGGGTTGCGTTGCTCTTCACAGCAACGCTGGTCAACTTCGCTGGCAACTACCTCAATGGGCCCGACCAGGGAGCGGGGGACCTGGTTTCGCTCAAGAACCCTCGACCAGTGACTTCGCCAAGCCAAGTTAGCGCCAGCGGGGACCTGACGTTCTCCAACGGAGTAGTGCGGATCGAAGGCAACACCCTTCATTTTCGCTCTGGCTCGTTGAACGCGGACTCCTTTGGAGCCGCATCCACAACCATCTCGACACTCACCCAGACGTTGCCTAACCAGGTCGTGAAGAAAGCCACGATCAAGGCACCTGAAGAAGCAAAGTCCATCGCCCTCGAAAACGTCTGCGTCTCCGAGACCAAGACCAACACCGAGACCGAGACCAAGGCCAAGGAAGACACTGGCAAGTGCCTGCCAGGAGCAGATACACCGGGGTTCGTGGCTAAGGGTGCACTGCCGATCTCGACCGGCACCGACCTGCAGGTCGAAAAGGTGCGGTTGAACGCCAACAAGCCACTAAATGTGCATATGAGCATCCCCCAGGTGCTGATCTGGACTCCGATTGCTCAACTCGCTTGGCTGATCATGACGTTGATTGCGCTGGTGCTTGCCCGGGGGCTGGCACTCAAAGCCAGCCTGCGAGCCATCAAGGACGCAGCCCGTAAAGACGCCAAGGTCAGCCAGCCGTTCCGCACGGCGGTGGCTCAGTCGCGCGTATCGGCGGCGATTGCTCACCGCGCAGAAGCGCTGATAAACCCGATCGGCTACATCACGACCATCTTGTTGCTGCTTCTTATGGCTGTTGCCTTCGGTGGGGTAGCGCCATGGCAACTGTTTGACGGCTCGGGAGCAGACGTGGCGCGCCAGGTTTCGGACGTGAGCTTGTGGGTCGCTATTGGTTCGTCGGCCGCACTGATTGGGCTGGCAACCAGACTCAACAACTCGGAGTCGGCACGGCGAGTTGCCGGGGTGATCTGGGACCTAGCGACATTTTGGCCGCGCATTGCGCACCCGCTGGCTCCTCCTTGCTATGCCGAGCGTGTGGTTCCCGAGGTCACCCAACGAATCAACTGGGCGCGCCACAACCTGCCCGAGGACGGGCTGATCGTCTTAAGCGCGCATAGCCAAGGCTCGTTGATCAGCGCGACCGTGTTGAGTCGACTAGGAGACTGGCAATTGAAGAAGGTCCGCTTCGTGACCTTCGGCAGTCAGATCCGCGGGCTTTACGGTCGCGTCTTTCCGCAGGTCTTTGGCGGGGAGGACATGGGATACGACGCCAGCGTCATGACCAAACTCAAAGCCGCCCATCCCGATGCCCTACCTTCCGGAACTGGATACCCACAAGCAACGCCCGCAGAGCCCGATCCACAATCCCTGCGAGCGCGGCTCAGTAATGCGAGCTCGCGAAGCAGCTGGGTCAACCTGTTCCGTAGATCTGATCCACTCGGGTTCCGGGTCTTTGCCGATGGCGACTCAGACATCGACGTACCCACCGAAGAGGTGACCCCTGTCTACGGCGATCCGACACCGCCGTTGCGTGGGCACAGTGGCTACATGTTCTCCCAGCAGCACCTCGCCACAGTGCGCGCGTGGACGGGGGAGGAGACTCCTCCCGATTCGGCCGGGATCGCACCGCTGCCACCGATCATCATCGAGTAGAGCTCAACCCAGTGCCACGACAAGATCTCTGACCCACACCGGGTCGTCAAGTTTGTCGCCGAACGCTTCACGCAGTTGCCCAACCCGATAACGCACTGTCTGTGGGTGCACAAACAGCGCCTCGGCTACTGCTTCGCGTCGGCCCATATGCAGCAGCCATGAGCGCAAGGTCTCTTCCAACTTCGCGCGCGCGGCGGGGCGGAACTGCTCCAGTGGCGCCAACGCGCGCAGTTTCAAGTCGGCTAGCGCCTCCGGGTCGGCGGTGAGCACCAAGTCCGCCAGTTGCGCTTCAGTGTCGAGGGCAGGTCCGTTGTGTGGGGCGGCGTGCACCATCCGCATGGCTCGTGAGTACGACGAGCGCACCTGCTCCCAATGGCGTGAGGGTCCAACGACAGCCACCCGATCGGCGAGTTGGCGTAACAGGGTCGAGCGCGAGCGGCCCACATCTGGAACCAGGAGGACCGCAAACTCCCCTTCGGCGCGCTCGGGCACCACGGCATCGGACTGCAAGGTGCGTTCGCTTAGCAGCACCATCGCCCCTCGGGCCTGAGAGGAGGGCAGCATGACAGCGGTCAGCGTGGTGGGCGGAGCCCAGTCGGCGCGTTCGGCCGATGCGCGCAGTACCTCCGTCGAAGCTCCGCTGAGCAGTTGGCGCACGAGGTGATCAAGGTAGCGCTGGCGCACCCGACCGCTGGTGGCCAACTCATCGGCATGTCCAGCGACGCTGCTGGCGGAGAGTTCATCGATATAGGCGAAGACCAGTTCGGCAAACTGGGCCAGCCCAGCAGCCTGGAGTCCTGCGGCGACCGCGATTTGGGAGAGTTCGTGCCACGCGACCTTGGCGCCGACTCGGTAGGCAGCCAACAAGGCGTCCATGGATCGACCCGAGCGAGCCTCACCTCGGCCTAGGGCATAGGCCCCGTCGACTGCGGCCGAGCGAGGCACCACCTCATCTGAAGACCGCGAGGCAATGGTGACGAATCCGTCGAGCGCCTGACGCACTGCGGCAGCGATGGTGTGGCCCATCGAGCCCTGCCACGCGTCGGTGTAGGCAGGCACTTCGGCCATGATGGCGTCGACCGCGGCATCGGAGACGCGGATCATTTCGGCGCGCAACGCCAAGGTGACTTTGGGCTCCAGGCGAAGCGACATCACACTCTCCCTAGATTTGTTCGCAACGAACAAAACAAGTCGATCTATTCACGTAGACCGTGCAAGAGTTTAGCGCTTCACGCAGGCAAACTAGAGCATCGTGAGCACGACTGCCTCAGACCGACCCACTTCCCTGGGTGCAACCCTGCGCAAAGGAATCCGTCAGGTCGCCGAGATGGCAGCCACTCCCTTGGTCCCCGAGGACTTCCTCGACCTGTTGGCGCCTCTGCGCGCTGGGGCAGATTTGCGGGGTCGCATCGTCGAGATTCAGCCCGAGACCCCTGACGCCGCAACGATTCTGATTCAGCCAGGCAAAGACTGGCGCGGTCACATCCCTGGGCAGTACCTCCGGATCGGTGTCGACGTCGATGGAGTTCGGCAATGGCGCGCCTATTCGTTGACCCACGGGCCTCGCAACGACGGCCTGATTTCAGTCACAGTCAAGGCCGTCCCCGACGGATTGGTAAGTGGCTACCTGGTGCACCGCACCGAGCCCGGCA